>SKHR01000070.1 GCA_007116865.1 Marinospirillum sp.
CCTGAGCACGATCCACCGTACGATTGGCGATCACCATCCGCTGCACACCGGCATTGCGCAAATGTCGGGCGACCAGCTCGATGGTTTCACCCGCACCGATCAACAAGGCCTGGCTTTCGCGTAGATCCGCAAAAATACGTTGCGCCAGACTGACCGCCGCATAGGCCACAGAAACCGGGTTGGCACCAATCGCGGTTTCGGTTCGCACGCGCTTGGCTGTAGCAAACACCTGTTGAAACAACTGCTCCAGACCGGAGCTTAACAAACCTTCGGAGCGCGCATGATCATAAGCGTCTTTGATTTGACCCAGAATTTGGGGTTCGCCCAGCACCATTGAGTCCAGGCCACTGGCCACCCGCATCAAATGGGTCACACAGGCCTGGTCTTCATGCACGTAACTAAACTGCGCCACTTCATCGAAGGGCAGTTGATGAAAATCACTCAGCCACTGCATGATCGGGCGCACATCGGAGGCACTAGTGAGGGTGTAGATTTCGGTGCGGTTGCAGGTCGATACAATAGCGGCTTCGCGGATCAGCGCATGATCACGCAAAGTCTGGCTCGCCTCAGACAGCTGGGCAGGGGTAAAAGCCACTCTCTCGCGCATCGCCACGGGTGCGGTTTTATGGTTGATACCCAGCGCGAGAAATCGCAGAGGTTGAACTGCTGGCACTGTCAAACGTGACTCCAATCAATCAAACGACCTGCTGGCTTCAGCAAATAATGCCGGCCGGTTTTATTATCCTGCCAAACGACCCGCTATCGGAGCGAGCAGCCTACTGCTAAAGGCGTTATGATAGCACATAGAATTGACTGGGACAGGCTGTTAACTCATGAACGCAGGATCCACCTCCTCGACACAAATTCAATCCATGCACAGCGCGCCAACTGGCTTGCGCCGCTGGGGCGGACTTGTCCTGGGCCTGGGTCTGGCCGGACTGGTGGGATGCAGCCACACGCCACAACAAGGCACCCACCCCTCCTCAGCGGCTGAACCGCCACGCCTGCCCAGCCAGTCAACCATCCAGGTCAGTCAACGTACGCAAGACGTCCTGCCAACCCAGGGACTGGATAGCCAGCAGTTGTTTTTATTACTCAGCGCCGAAATCGCCGGGCAACGCAACCAGTTGGACTATGCACTCAACGCCTACTCTGAGTTGGCTTTTACCAGTGAGCACCCGGCTCTGGTCGAACGCGCCACCTGGATCGCTCAATTCGCTCGACAGACTCAGGCCGCGCTGGACTTAAGTCTGCTCTGGGCACGAATAGCACCCGAGGATGATCAGGCGCGCAGTACAGCGGCCGGACTGCTTCTGCAACAGGATCTCTATCTGGAGGCCTATGAACACCTCAAGGCACTGAAACAACTCAGTGGTGAAAGCAACTTTGCCCTGTTAGCCAGCCACCTGATTGATTCCGGCAATCCGGTAGCCAGCGACCTTTACCAAAAAATGCTACGCGATGCCGAAGACGACACCCTGGTCGATAGTGACTGGCACCTTGCGCTGGCCCTGCTCAGCGAGGATTTAGGGGAAACCCAGGCCAGTCAAGCACACTTGGACGCCGCTCTGGCCCTGACCCCACACCAGGTACGCGCGGTTCAGCTGCAAGCCCAGCGCTGGAGCCATGAGAACAAGCTGGATCAGGCCATTAGCCTTTTAGAAGCTGCACTGACGGAGCACCCGGATGAAACCCGACTGCTCATGACGCTGGCACGCTTGCAGCTGACTCATGACCGCCTGGATGATGCGTCTCACACCTTTGATCGCATCCTGGCACTGCAACCTGGCAACCCCCATTTACGACTGGGGCTTGCACGAATTCAGATTGAAACCCAGCAGTATGAACTGGCAGAACAACAGTTGCGAGCGCTACTGGCAGCCGAGCAGCTCATGGATGAATCCTGGTTTTATTTGGGTCGCCTGAAACAGGCCCAAGGCAACGATCCCGCCGCGATTGAAGCCTACCGCCGTGTGGCACATGGCAGCCATTTGAGTGAGGCCGGACGCGCTTTAGCTCAACTACATCAGCAGCAGGGCACCCCCACTGCGGCGCTGGAGTGGCTGGATCTGCGTCGCCGTGAGACCCCGGAAAGCCTGGTCAGTCTGACCCTGATCGGCGAGCAGCTTTTGCGTGAACAAGAGTCGCCAGAAGCCGCACTACTCTGGGTCAATAGCGCCCGTCAGCTACATCCACTGGGCGCCGAATCTTCACGTCTGCTTTATGCACGGGCACTGCTGTTTTATCGCCTGCAACAACCGGAGCAGACCGAAGCCGACCTGCGCGATCTGTTAGCCCGAGAACCCAACAATCCGATGCTGCTCAATGCCCTGGGTTACACCCTGGTGGATCAGACAACACGCATCACTGAGGGATTTTTGTATATTCAGCGTGCCTATGCACTGGATAGTGAGTCACCGGAGATTCTCGACTCCATGGGCTGGGCACTTTACCGGCTAGGACGTTATACCGAAGCCCTGGAGTATTTAGAGGAAGCCTTTGCCCGCCTGGCCGATGAAGAAATTCTCAGCCATCTGGCGCAAACGCTCAAGCGCCTCGACCGCCTGGAAGAAGCCCATCAACGCTTGGATGAGTGGATTCAA
>SKHR01000253.1 GCA_007116865.1 Marinospirillum sp.
ATCGTGCCGACTTCGCGTCTGGTATCAACCGTCACGGGTTTTCCGGTGCAGCCGAACAAAGCCATCGTCGGCAAAAATGCCTTTGCGCATGAATCCGGAATTCACCAGGACGGTGTACTGAAACACCGCGAAACCTATGAAATCATGAAAGCACAGGATGTGGGCTGGCACACCAATGCGATTGTTCTGGGCAAACACTCCGGGCGCAACGCCTTCCGTACCCGCTTGCAGGAACTCGGCATCAGCTTTGCAACCGAGCAGGAGCTGAACAATGCCTTCATCCTGTTCAAGCAGCTGGCTGACAAAAAGCATGAAATCTACGACGAGGACCTGCAGGCTTTGGTCACCGATACTCGTGCGGCGGCAGCGGCTGAACACGTGCAGCTGGTGGCGATGGAAGTCCAGTCGAAAACCGGCGAAACACCCCTGGCTCAGGTTGTGCTCAATGTTGAAGGCCAGGAGCAGCGCGCTGAATCCGAGGGTTCCGGCCCGGTGGATGCGGTGTATCGGGCGATTGAAAGCGTGATCAACAGCCAGGCGAGCCTGGAGTTGTATTCGGTCAATGCGATCACCTCCGGCACTGACTCTCAGGGAGAGGTTACGGTGCGTTTGGCCAAGGGTGGCCGGATCGTCAATGGACTCGGGGCGGATACCGATATCGTGATTGCCTCGGCCAAGGCCTATATCAATGCGCTGAATGCACTGAGCAGCAAGGTTGAGCGCACCCATCCGCAAGCGGAAGGGGTGTGATTCATGCTCACGGCTCAGGCACGTTATGCCACCCTGCAAGCCATGGGTGGGCGTGTCTGGGTGCCGCGTTATCAACTGCCGGGTGCAGCTCCCAGCCGTTTGTGTGACTGGCCCGAACCAGAAACCCGCCCTCACGGGCGGGAGCGGTTGTTAAGTGTGGCCCATGAGTCTGCGGTCAGCACACCGCCTGAACCAGCGGTCGTCAGCTCACCCCCTCCGACAGATCGTTTTTCTGCTCCAGTCGTTGAAGCCACAGCACCCGCCCAGGCCGATCTTCAGCCTGCGCCGTCCGTAGCTCCAGTCATCACGACACCCTTGCAACTGGATGTCTGGTTGCTCGCCAACCACTGGCAATTGGTGGTCGGCAGCCAGGCAATGTCAGAGACAGAAATCCGTTTGTTACAAAGCCTGCTGACCGCCTTGGCTGATCAGCCCCTGGGGGTGATCAGTCGTTATGCCTTTGCCTGGCCGATTGCCGGAGTGCCCTTGGCTCAAGGTGATGAGCAGGAAAAAAACGCCAGTTTGCGTGCCTTTTTGTGTGGGGCCTGTTTCATGCAGGCCCGGATTCCCGGTCTGTTGGTGCTGGATGCTGAGGCGGCGGCACTCCTGGCACACCAAGACCCGCGTTTACCCGCCCTGCCGCCCGTCTACTCACTGCCGCACCCGGCACAGATGCTGGCTGATCCTGCCATCAAACAGCACTTTTGGCAGCAGGCCGGCGATAGTGGTCTGCGTGCTCACTTTGCGTCTTCCCCTGTGATTCTATGAGTGAACTGCACTACCGTTTGCTGAACGGACTGGACTGGCCTTCGGTGCAGGCCCTGTGCGCTCAAGAAGGCGGTGACCACTGGAGTCAGCCGCAGTGGGCTTCCAGCTTGAGCGGTGACTGGGTGATGGGGGCTTTTGCTGGCAATTCGCTGGTCGCGGTACTGGTTTTGCAGTCAGGTTATCTACAGGCTGAAGTGCTCAATCTATTGGTTGATCCGCAATGGCGTCGCCGGGGCATCGCGCAGGCGTTGTTGGAGCAAGCCCGATGTCAGGCACAGCTTTGGCAGGCTGAAAAGCTGTTATTGGAACTGCGGTATTCGAATCATGCGGCACTGAATCTGTATCTGAAATCTGGCTGGCGTCTGGATGGGCGGCGCCGGGATTACTACCCCCGGCTGGAGGGTCAGGGCAGGGAGGATGCCTGGTTGATGTCCCTGCCCCTTGCCGGTCAGGCAGAATAGTCCTGTTCAGAGGGCGAAGCGCTGGGTTGCTCCAGGGCGCTAAACTTCTCGACCAGACGGGTCAGACGGCCTTCCCAGTCGGCTCTTTCTTGTTTCAGGCGGGCATTTTCAGCCTGTAACTCTTCCAGCTCCAGGCGCATCACTTCCATGGATTCCAGCGCCAAATCAACCTGGTTTTCAAGCTGGCGGAATAAATCTTGATTCATCAATCACCACTCCAGAAAAATAAGAATTCAGTGACTATTACACCATATCCTCAAAAGGATTTGCCAGCATCAAATCGACTGCTTGTGCGTAGCCTGGCAGGCTGAGGGCCTCTGCATTGAGCTCAAGCTCATGACCTTCCAGTACCTGTTCACCAAACTGATAGGTGATACGGAACTCTCCACGCTGGCAGGCCTGCTCATGGGCCAGGCTGGTCGCCAGCGTGTTTTCCAGCGCCTTGGCATGGGCTGAGCAAGCAGCTTTGCCATGGCGTTTTTCCAGCATCTGCTGAGTCACCTCGGGTGACAGCACCAGGGCGGAGGCATTGTTGCCGCCAAAGCCCTTGGCGTTGATCAGTGCCATGTCCATGGGACGTTCTTGCAGACAAAGATCCTGATTGCTCAGCGCCAGATGAGA
>SKHR01000216.1 GCA_007116865.1 Marinospirillum sp.
TCCAGTTGAAACAGGCGGGCTTCCATTTGGCGCAACAACCACCAGGTCGATATGGCGAGGGAGCCGAGAGTCATGAAAATCAGTCCACTCAGTAGCCAGACAGGAAAAGCCTTAAACAGAGGGATTGGTCCTATGGCCAGCCAAAGTGCCTGATCCACAGCGAGGTAGCCGGTGTAGGCTTGTTGTTGTTCATCAAAAACGACTCGATAATGCCGGGGTGCAAGCCGTTTTAAGCGGTCCAATTCAGCTGTTTCGTTGGCAGGAGTCAGCAGCCTGACAGAGTGGTTGAGTTGATGCGCAAGATTGACGGCCCACTGTTCGGGTGCTTGATAGAGTCTCGGATGCTCAGCGAGCAGATGAAGTGTGAGTTCAAGGCTGTGCTGTATCGGCTGAGTGAGGGTTATCTGAATCAGGCGGCTGGGGTTGCTGATGGGTAGTAATACCTGACTGCTATCAGTCAAGAGAACCGGACGACCCTCCCTTAGGCGTTGACGTTGATAGCGATTGAGCGAGGGTTGCTCCGCAGTCACAGGCTCCAGTACAAAGCCCAGTTTTTGACTCCAGTCCTCAAGTAGCTGAGCCAGGTTTTCACTGCTCTGTTGGCTGGCTGCCTGATCAAGCACAGGCAGCATCAGTGAAACAATTTTTTCCTGGTGGGCTTCTGCGCGCAGCTGGTTGACCCAGGCAAAGAGTAACCAGGAGGCGAGAAAAGCAACAAGCAGACTGGTCGCAGCCCCAATGTAGACCGTGAAAAAAGCGCCTTTGAATAGCTTGCGTTGCAAAGACGGGGGCCGCATCAGCGAATTAAAGCCAGTGCTTAGATTTCTCGTACAAACAGATAGCCCTTGCTGCGGACTGTCTTGATGCGACGAGGATGGACAGGGTCATCACCTACTTTGGGGCGAATACGAGAGACGCGAACATCAATTGAGCGATCCTGGCCGTCATATTCGATGCCGCGCAGGGCGGTAAAAATCTCTTCCCGGGTGAGCACGCGACCTGCATTGGAGGCAAGCAACCATAAAAGGTCGAATTCAGCGCTGGTCAGGTCAATGCTCTGGCCGTTCAACCAGGCTTCTCTCATGGCGCTGTCGATGTGCAGGTCACCGAATTCGAGGCGTGCATTTTCTGTGATGACCGGCTGCAGGCTGGCTGCCTGGGATTCAGCGCGGCGCAACAGCGCTCGCACACGCGCCAGCAGCACTCGAGGGCGTACGGGTTTGGCGATATAGTCATCTGCTCCCATTTCAAGCCCCAAAACCTGATCCATGTCGTCAGTGCGTGCAGTGAGAATTAAAATGGGCACATCTTTATCTATTTTTAACTTGCGGCAAATGCTCAGGCCATCTTCGCCGGGCAGCATGATGTCAAGAATGACAAGATCGGGGTTGAGATTCTTGATTTGTTCAATGGCTCTCGAGCCATCCCCTTCGACAGTCACTTGAAAGCCGTTGCCTTCAAGATATTCGCGAGTGAGGGTGGCTAGGCGAACATCGTCCTCTACAATCAAAATCCGGGGCGACAGGTTGGTGTCCACTTTGAACTCTCTTGATGGTTGGCAGTCACGGGGCAGTTAAAAAGGCTTACATATTACCTGAAAAGGTACTCAGTAAAAGCAATACAGGTCAAAAAAAGCAAAATAAGGTGATGCCACCAAGGGTTCGTGTAACTTTTGTCACGGATCGCTGTCAGACAGAATTGCCAAAACATATAATCGATAGCTATCTACAGGGCTGTTTGGCGCTTGTCACCTTGGGTTATAATGCTTTAAGGTTTGCCTAAAGCCCTTAAATCGCGTTATCTTGGCAGTTGATCTGTCCATATTAGGTAACGTTTGATGAGTGATTGATCAGACTGATGGCGCAAAACATCTAGAAAACTCTGTGACGGGATCGAAATGAATGTAATGCTGAAACCAGCCCGAATAACAGGCCTCTCCTCTTTGGTGGGTCTGGTATTGAGCCGTGTCTGGCTCAAAATGAAGTTTGTGCTGGTGAGCGGCTTGTGTTTTTTTGCCTTCGGAGCCGCACAGGCGCAAGCGGAGCCAAGCCACTGGGTCGTAGCCGTGCCTGTGGCTAATGTGAGGGCTGCGCCTGAGGGTGGCGCTGCACTGGTCACTCAGCTTCCTCAAGGTACTTCGGTTGCAGAACTAGATCGTCAGGGCAACTGGATTCAGGTGCGTCTGGATGATGAATCGCTGGCCTGGATGCACCAGATGACCTTGTCGCAATCGGTGCAGTTTTTAAACCAGCCTCTGGATCGTGTCACTCGCGCTGAGTTGCGTCATGCGCTGAGTGAAAAAGGGGTTCGAGTCATTCGAGAAGTGGATCAATACCCTTATGATCTCTATAACCCGGCGACCTGGTTGCCTGAGTCGACCGAAATGGCCGTTGGTTATACGCTGGAAGATCAGGCCTTCGCTGTAGCAGAAATTACTTTTAGATCGGCCGGAGATACAGATCTGGTTCGTCGAGTCGCTGAGCTGGTCAGAGATGACTTGCAAATGGGTGACTGGGATCGTGTGAGCGGTCGTCGAGCTGAAGGGCCAGTTGAATTCGAATGGCGGCGCGGTGCAGTTCAAGTTACCGTTCAGCGTGGCTGGCCTGACACAACCACCTATCTGACCTATGAAATGCCTTCACGCATGGAGCAAATGCAACGCGAGCTTCGTCAGCGCCAGTGACCGGTTTTTTTAGCGGAGGCCTGCATGCAGCTAGATCTCAATGACTTCTCTCCCAATGCCCGTTACCACTTGATGACTCAAGTCATCCTGCCGCGCCCCATTGCCTGGGTGCTAACGGCAAACGAGGACGCCAGTCTTAATCTTGCCCCCTTTTCCTACTTTAATGCGATTTGCTCTGATCCGCCCTTGGTTGTGATGTCTGTCGGCCATAAGGCTGATCAGTCAGTGAAAGACACCCGCCACAACCTTTTAAGTGGGCGTGATGCGGTCCTACATATTCCATCGACCTCACAAGCACCAAGTGTCAGCTTGACATCTGAGTCCTTGGATTATGGTGAGCCTGAGTTGGTGCTTCTGGATGATCAGGCCAGGCTGGTGGATTTTTCTGGCTGCCCTTTGCCGCGCCTTGCAGACTGCCCGATCGCACTGCATGTCAGTTTGGATTCAGTGCATGAAATCGGGCCGGCGCGTCAGGCCGTATTTTACCTACAGATCAAGCAGCTTTACGCCAGTGATGCCTGCGCATCTCAGGATGAGCAGGGGCGCTGGTCAATCGATCCGGAGAAAGTCCAGCCCCTATCCCGCCTTGGGCGTGGCCTGTATGCCGGCCTGGGCGTACCCTTTAAAGCCTGATGTCGCAGCGAAGCAAACCTGATTGTAACCAGGCAATGTTCGAACTGATTGCCGAGATACGTGGGCAGTTGCCTTTTGATCTTCCGATAGGGCAGCTTTGCCGTGGTCCTTGTCGGGGGTGCCCTAAAAAGCTGCTGGAGTATCTGGATCAGCGTCTGATTGAATGGGAGGGTCACCTGCAAGCTGGCGGTCAGGTAAAGCTAGGCGACCTGGCACAGCTGGCCAAAACGGGGCGCAAGGTTCACCGGGTATTGGCTGGCAATGGGCTGGTCGATCAGACTTGAAACCCTTGTGTCTGCCCCCACTCATAAAAACAGTCCAGTGCTACACCGGGAGGTGGTGAATGAGCGAGAAAATCCATTTGGCGTGTCCAGCCTGTTTGGCAATGAACCGTTTTCCTAAGACCCGGTTGCACGAAAACCCGGTCTGTGGTCAATGTCGTTCTCCCTTGTTTAGCGGGAAGCCGCTAGAGGCGAGCGAGGCATCCTTTGGTCCTTTGGTGCTGCGTGGGGATCTGCCGGTAGTAGTCGACTTTTGGGCCAGCTGGTGTGGGCCTTGTCAAATGATGGCCCCGGTATTTGCTCAGTTGGCACAGGAGATGGAGCCCGGTTTGCGCTTTGTGAAGGTAAATACTGAGTCAGCGCCGACCTTGAGTCAGCGCTATGCGATCCGTAGTATTCCAAGCCTGTTAGTGTTTCGTGGGGGCAATGAAACAGCCCGCCAGGCAGGTGCGCTGCCGGCGGGCCCGATGAGACAGTGGTTAGAGGCTCAGGCGGTGAGTTGACCGGCGCTGATTTCCATCGCCTGGCGAACCTTTTTCATGGCATTTTTTTCCAGCTGACGAATGCGTTCTGCTGAGACGCCGTAGCGATCGGCCAGGTCATGCAGCGTGGCTTTATTTTCATTGAGCCAACGTTGTTGCAGGATGTCCCGGCTGCGCTCATCCAGCTGGCTGAGTGCTTCTTGTAAGCGTGCGCTGGTATCCTGCTCGGAATCCCCTTCTTCGATCAATCGAGCCGGGTTGTAGCGCTGGTCTTCCAGATAGTTGGCCGGCGCAGGGGCGATCAGATCATCGCTGTCATCCTGGTAGCCATCAAAGGCAGTGTCTGATGAAGTCAGGCGCCCTTCCATTTCGCGCACGGTTTCCGGCTTGACCTGTAAGTCATCAGCAATGGCTTGCACTTCATCGCCATTGAGCCAGGTCAGGCTCTTTTTGGCGCTGCGCAGATTGAAGAACAGCTTGCGTTGTGCTTTGGTGGTGGCAACTTTAACAATGCGCCAGTTGCGCAAAACAAACTCATGAATTTCGGCTTTGATCCAATGCACGGCAAAAGAAACCAGACGCACGCCCATGGAGGGGTCAAAGCGTTTGATGGCTTTCATCAAGCCGACGTTGCCTTCTTGAATTAGGTCGGCCTGAGGTAGACCGTAGCCCTGATAGCTTTTGGCGATATGTACCACAAAACGCAGATGTGACAGAACCAGCAGGCGTGCGGCCTCAAGATCGCCTTCCTGCTGTAGGCGATAGCCCAGCGACTGCTCTTCTTCAGCGGTTAAAACCGGAATGCTGTTAACGGTTTGGATGTAGGCATTAAGGTCGCGTCCTGGAGATAGCAGGTCGACGACTTGCAGTTGTTTACCCATGGTAAAAGACTCCATTGACCGAAAAACAAATAAACTCAGCGATGACTCAGACCGAAACAAACATCAAAAGTTCTTGGCGGATTGTTTAGCGAGGTTCGACTCGCCCCAGGTGGCGTCCAACTGCCAGCCAAGCACCCAGCCAGCCGAATAGTGTACTGGATAGCAGCAATAAAATCGAGTCCCTCATGCCTAGTCCGACCAGGCGAAAGTCACTGGCATAGGCACTGGCTAAGGCGCGTACCGGGGTATCCAGCCAAATCAGCGAGCCATTGATCAGCACCCAGGCCAGCAGTCCGCCCCCCAGCCCATACCAGATGCCGGTATACAAAAACGGGCGGCGCACAAAGGCATTGGTGGCACCGATCAACTTGATGACCACGATCTCCTGGCGACGATTTTCGATTGCCAGGCGTATGGTGTTACCAACAACCAGCAGGACAGCCAGGCTCAGTAAAAGCCCCAGTGCGGTGACCATGCGCTGACTGAGTTCCATGATGTGATAAAGGCGTTTGACCCAGGCCAGATCCAGCTGTGCCTCGTCAACCTCAGGCAGTGCATCTAGTGATTGCACGAGACTTTCCTGGTCATGTAGCGTGCCGGAGGCTGGGCGCACAATGATCACCGCAGGTAAAGGGTTGTCATCCAGATAATTGAGCGCATCACCAAAACCGGAAAATTCCTTGAACTCTGCCAGAGCCTGATCCTTAGATAGATAGTGGGTTTCAGCAATTCGGTCTTGCATTTCCAGGCGCTGGCTCAGAGCGCGCCCGTCGGCATCCGACACTGAGGCTTTCAGGTACAAAGAGATTTGTGCGCTGCCATCCCAATGACTGGACACCAATTGCGCGTTGCTTAAAAACACATAGAGGGCGACGGGCAAAGATAAGGCGATCGCGATCACCGCCCAGGTCATCAGGCTGGCAAAAGGCGTGCGCAGTAAACGCACGAGGCTGTCGATGGCCATCGCCCGATGGTGACGCCGCCAGGCAGTGAAGCGGGTGGAAAATTTAACCCGGCTGATTTCGGCACCCCCTTTGGTTTTTGGAGGGGGCGACTGGCGAATACGGTTGGTGGGTGCTTTTTTTGGTGCTGGACGCGTGGGGTTGCGCGGGCGATCAGAAAAGGTCGCACCGGCACGGTTTTCTGGCGGGCTGTTTCTTTTGATCATGCGGCCACTCCGTCAAACTTGATGCGTCCCTGAGATAACACAAGGGTACGCTGCTTCATGCTCTTGATCAGTTCCAGGTCGTGAGTGGCGATCAGCACGGTGACACCCACTGCGTTAAATTGACGAAAAAGCTGCATGATTTCGGCAGACAGTTTGGGGTCCAGGTTACCCGTTGGCTCATCCGCAAGGAGAATCGGCGGTTTGTTGACCACCGCCCGAGCGATGCCAACCCGCTGCTGCTCACCACCTGACAGCATGATCGGGGTGAGCTTTTCTTTGCTCAGCAACCCAACCTTGTCCAGTGCCGCACGGACACGTTTGCCAATATCTGCCGGGGCCATGCCTTCAATCACCAGAGGAAGCGCCACATTATCGTAGACGCTGCGATCAAACAGCAGCTGGTGGTCTTGAAAGACCACGCCGATATTGCGGCGTAAATAGGGAATATGGCGGCGTGCCAAGCGGTTGAGATGCATTTTGTTGACGACTACTTGTCCGCGGGTTGCCACCTCCATGCGCATGATCAGTTTGAGCAGGGTGCTCTTGCCCGCGCCGGAATGCCCAGTTAAAAATGCCATCTCCCCTTCTCGCAGATGCAGGTTCACGTCCTGGAGGGCCTCATGCCCGTTTTCATAACGTTTGAATACATTGGCAAACTGGATCATGGCGTGGCTTCCTGCGGTTCAGGTTGATTCGGCTGACGCCAGATCAAGTAGTGCATCAACAAAACTGGTGGCATCAAAGGCGCGCAGGTCTTCGGCCTGTTCGCCGACGCCGATAAAGCGAACTGGCAGCCCCAGTTCTCGGGCTAAGGCAAAGATGATCCCGCCCTTGGCCGTCCCATCCAGCTTGGTGAGCACCAGCCCGGTCAGTGGCACTGATTGATGAAATTCTCGTGCCTGAGCCAGGGCATTTTGTCCAGTGGCGGCATCCAGCACCAACAGGGTTTCATGAGGGGCTTCAGGGTCGAGCTTTTGCATGACCCGGCGAACCTTGGACAGCTCCTCCATCAAATGTCCTTTGTTATGCAGGCGTCCGGCGGTATCAGCAATCAGCAGATCGGCCTTGCGGGCCTGGGCGGCTTGCAGGGCATCAAAAATCACACTGGCGCTGTCCGCTCCGGTGTGCTGCGCAATCACGGGGACGTCGTTGCGCTCTCCCCATACTTTCAGCTGTTCAACGGCTGCCGCCCGGAAGGTATCACCCGCCGCCAGCAGAACTTTTTTGCCCTCGCCTTGATAACGTCGGGCAAGCTTGCCGATGGTGGTGGTTTTGCCCGCGCCATTGACGCCCACCATCAGAAGGACAAAGGGTTTGTCTGTCTGACCGGGCAGTGTTAGAGGCTGGCAAACTGGGTCAAGAATACGGATCAAAGCAGTGCGCAGGGCCTGGAGAAGCGCATCGGCATCGGTCACTTGCTTTTTGTCGATCTGAGTGGTCAGATCGGCAATGATTTCCTGTGTGGCTGTCATGCCGACATCTGCCATGAGCAGCCGGGTTTCCAGCTCCTCCAATAAGTCGTCATCAATCTGTGGGTTGGCGCTGAAAAGCCCGGCAAGTCCGCTGCGTGTTTTGGCAAGGCCGCTTTTCAGGCGGGAAAACAAGCCGCCTTGGGGCTGGTTGGCTTCGGTTTCGGGTGGGGTTTCGCCTTGTTCGGCTTTTTTATCGCGTTTAAACAGTCCAAGCATGACAGTCTTATCTTATTCAGTCGATGAATCAGGTATCCTATCACCTGAAGTGGCAGGTGGGTAGTAAGGGGGCGCGCGTTGGCAAAGGCAAAAAAAGGGGCTCGGCAAAATCAGGGCCAGGTACGCATCATCGGTGGCTCATGGCGTGGTCGCAGGCTGCGCGTACTGGATCATGAGGGGCTAAGACCCAGCGGTGATCGGGTCAGAGAAACGCTGTTTAATTGGCTCCAATTTGATCTGCCGGGTGCGGTCTGTCTGGACGCGTTTGCTGGCACGGGTGCTTTGGGGGCCGAGGCGCTGAGTCGGGGCGCAAAGCAGGTGATCATGCTTGAGCGAGAACCCCGTGTTGCACACAATTTGTCGCAACAACTGACAGAATTGGCAGGCGCTTCACTGTCTGTTGAGTGTGTGGATGCCTTGATATGGCTTCAATCGCCTGCGCGTGAGCGCTTTGACCTGGTGTTTCTGGACCCTCCGTTTGTCATGAACCTCTTGTCTCAGACGGCTCAAAGCCTGGAAAGTGGCGGCTGGTTGAGTCCGACGGCATTGATTTATGTTGAATATGCACGTCAACTGGCACGCCCTGTGCTACCAGAGAACTGGATGATGTTAAAAGAAAAACAGACCCAAGAGGTGGTCTATGCCCTTTATCAGCGCAGTGACAAGCCTTCATTTGGTAGCGACAGAGTTTGAGCCGCCACTGGCTTTTGGGTAAGATGCGCAATCTTGAGTCGGAGGTCTGCTGATGCGGCGCATCATTTATCCGGGAACGTTTGATCCCATCACCCATGGGCATCGGGACTTAGTGCGCCGGGCGTTAACCCTGTTTGATGAGGTGGTCGTTGCGGTTGCGGCGAGTCCACGCAAGTCGCCCTGGTTGGATTTGCAGACACGGGTGAGCTTGGCGCAGGAAGTACTCGCTGATTTGCCAGGTGTCAGTGTGCTTGGGTTTGATGGGCTACTGGTCGATCTGCTCAAGGCTCAGCAAGCTCACCGAGTGCTTCGTGGGGTGAGAGGCGTTGCAGATTTTGAGTATGAGGCACAGTTGGCTGCATTGAACAAGGCGCTGTTGCCGGAGATGGAAACCGTTTTTTTGACGCCGGATGCACCCTACAGCTTTATCGCATCCAGCCTGGTCAGGGATGTGGCCAGTCATGGTGGAGACATCAGCGCATGGGTCCACCCTTGTGTGGTGAATGCACTCAAGAAAACGTAACAATAAAAATGGTCAGGTCGTCTGAACGAGACATCACTGAACCTCAGGTGTCTGGTTGAATCTAACTTCTTTGCATGCTTTGAGTTTGAGAGGAAAAGCAATATGGCCTTGTATATCACTGATGAATGCATCAACTGTGACGTTTGTGAACCCGAGTGTCCGAATGGTGCGATCACACAGGGTGATGAGATTTATGTGATTGACCCCAATCTGTGTACGGAGTGTGTGGGTCATTACGATGAGCCTCAGTGTGTTGAGGTCTGTCCGGTTGAATGTATTCCCAAAGACCCCAATCATGTGGAGTCCAAAGAAGAATTGATGGAAAAATATGAAGTGATTCAGGCCGCACTCGGCTGATTTTGATTCAACTCGATGTCAGGGGCGGAGCCGGTGGGCTTCGCCCCTGATGTTTTTGGGGTTCGATTTAAGGCTTGGTGATCAAACGAACCACCTGAATTTCATCAGCCGGGTCGGCTTGGGTTTGATTGACCCGAGTGGGCAGCTCATTCACGGGTGCCTGCAAATCCAGTTGATCAGTAAAGTCACAGGCAACACATTCGCGGTGTTGCTGCCCGGCTTCCTGCCAGGCACGAATCTTATCCATTTCTCCGCAACGCGGGCAGACCACCCCGGCAATAAAGCGCTTGACCGGCATCATCCTAGTTCACCCAGCGCCGGGCATTGGCAAACAGCCGCTGCCACGGGCCTTGATCACCCCAGCTATCCGGATGCCAGGCGTTATTCAGGGTGCGGGCAACCCGTTCAGGATGAGGCATCATGATGGTGACCCGGCCATCCTGGCTGGACAGCCCGGTGACGCCAGCCACAGAGCCATTGGGGTTGAAAGGATAACGCTCGGTGACCTGACCATAGTGATCCA
>SKHR01000138.1 GCA_007116865.1 Marinospirillum sp.
TGACCGGCTTGCGCCAAAGCTGGCGCTTTGATCCCTTTTACAGCCTGCTGGTACAGGAAGAACTGCAAGCCGGTGGGTCAGAGTGGGCAATGCAACAAAGAGAGCAGGAACTGGCCAGCCAGATCATTGGTAACTTGCAGCCGCACCAGTATTTTACCCGCTTAAGAAATGCACAGGGACAAAGGCTGGCCTGGCAGCCGGTCAGGGATTACACCCTGATCCAGACACGGCGGCGAGTTGAACTGTCTTTTGAGCTGTTGCTGGAAACGCCTTTAAGCCTTGAGGACTCGGCGTTCACCTATCAGGTGTACGACCCCAGCTACTACATTGAGATCCTTCATGTGGTTGAAGAAGGCATACAGGCTGGGCGTCTGCCGTCGACCTGCCGGGTCAGCGTTGAAGACCCACAGCCCTCTGCGGAATTGATCATGAAGGCCTTGGCTTTAGATGAGCAGGATGTGCCGGAAGACCCTGAGCTGGGGCGCCATTTTGCTGAAACCATAAGGGTTGTTTGTCCATGATGCGGTCACAGGGTTTGATGTTTCTGCTCTTGTTCGTCTTGTCTTTTGGGTTGTTCGCTTCTCCCCTGCCCGGACTGCCTTCCCCGTCTTCTGAGCGAGCGGTTGAAAACCGAGCTGCACCGACGCAAGAGGAAACACGCAGCCAAAGCACGTCGCTTCAGGGCTACTGGCAGCAGCTGAATCACTGGATTTTGCTGCAGCAGCGTCAACTTCATCGCCAGCTGGCGGATCAGGTTGAGCGCTTTAGTGATGAGCTCAGCTGGCAAACGGCTCAAGCGCTTTTATGGCTGAGTTTTTTATACGGGGTCTTTCATGCTGCCGGGCCAGGTCATGGCAAGGCGGTGCTGACCACCTACCTGCTGACCCATCCAGCCCAGCTCAAAAAAGGCCTGTTTTTGTCCGTCGTTGCCGCCTTGTTGCAGGGGGTCACCGCCATCTTGCTAGTGACTTTTTTGGTCCTGGTGCTGGGCTGGCTGGCGCGTGAAGCCTTCAGCCAGGTGGTTTATGTTGAGATGCTGAGTTTCGCATTGGTCGCACTGGTTGGTATTTATTTGCTGGGTCGGGCGTTACGTCGAAGCTGGGCGCTGTATCGTGCTCACCGTTCGTCACAACAAGCGGCGGTAACCTTTCAGTTTCAGCCGGTGGCGGCTTCTCCCTTGCAGCCGCCCCAAGCTCGTGCTGGTGGGGGTGTTTGTCCGTCTTGTGGCAAGGTGCATCATGTTTCGCCCGCAGATGTAGAAGACCGCACACCCTGGCAAACGGCAGGACTCCTGCTGGCGATCGGGCTCAGGCCTTGCTCAGGCGCGGTGCTGGTTTTAGCGGTCGCGCACCTGTTGGGAATGTGGTGGATAGGGATTGGCTCCGCGATGGCGATGGCAGTCGGCACAGCACTCACGGTGTCGGTGCTGGCGGTGCTGGCGGTGAAGGTGCGGGATCTGGCTCAAGGTTTGACTCGGCTGCAAGGACAGTGGCTGAGCTGGGTCAGCCTGGGGCTGGGTGCGCTGGGCGGTCTGATCATTTTCTTTCTGGGGGTCTCTTTATTGCTCGGCAGTTGGCAAAACCAGCACCCACTGATTTGAGCGGCAGGAAACAAGGGCAAGGGTGCAAAGTCGATCCGCAGGTATTAAACTAGACGCCCTGTATAGATAACAAGACTTACACAGCGGGCTGCTGGTCAGTCCTCTTCCGTCAACAGACAAGGGCAAACACGCCGTGATTCAACAAAACGCTTATACCCGTGAAGAGCTGCTGGCCTGTGGCCGTGGCGAACTCTTTGGCCCTGGCAATGCTCAACTGCCAACACCGAACATGCTGATGCTGGATCGTATCACCCATATTTCTGCTGAAGGTGGCGCCTACGGCAAGGGTGAAATCATTGCTGAGCTGGATATTCATCCCGACCTCTGGTTTTTTGAGTGCCACTTCCCCGGTGATCCGGTGATGCCTGGATGTCTGGGCCTGGATGCCATGTGGCAGCTGGTCGGCTTTTATCTGGGCTGGCAAGGCAACCCAGGGCGTGGGCGGGCTTTAGGCAGCGGTGAAGTGAAGTTTACCGGTCAGGTGCTGCCGGAAGCGAAGCTGGTCACCTATCGCATCGATATTAAAAGAACCATGAACCGCAAGCTGGTGCTAGGCATTGCTGACGGCACTGTTGAAGTCGATGGTCGTAAAATCTATGAAGCAAAAGATCTGCGTGTTGGTTTGTTTACCAGCACCGCTGGTTTCTGAGTGAGGGTGATCCAATGAAAAGAGTCGTAGTGACAGGCATGGGAATTGTGTCTTGCCTAGGATCGGACAAGCAAACGGTGACTGATGCGCTGCGTCAGGGGCGCTCAGGTATTCGCTTCAAGCAGGCTTATGCAGACCTGGGGTTTCGTAGCCAGGTGGCGGGCAGCATTGACCTGAACCTGGATGAGCTGGTGGATCGCAAGCTCAAGCGTTTTATGGGTGATGCCGCTGCTTACGCCTATCTGGCCATGCAGCAAGCGATTGAAGACTCCGGTCTGACTGAGGCTCAGGTTTCCAATGAGCGAACCGGTTTGATTGCTGGCTCTGGCGGCGCTTCATCGGCAA
>SKHR01000206.1 GCA_007116865.1 Marinospirillum sp.
AGTTTTCCGCCAGGCACTCAAGCAAGTCGCCCCCGAGCTGACCCTGACATTTTGATTTTTGATAAGGTCGAATAATTGATGAGCCCAACCTCTTCCGCCAACAGCCCACAAACTACGGTCAAAGTCCTGTCCGAGGCGCTGCCCTATATCCAAAAGTTTTCCGGTAAGACGCTGGTCATCAAGTATGGCGGCAATGCCATGACTGAAGATGACCTGGTGGATTCCTTCTGCCGCGACGTGGTGTTGCTCAAGGAGGTCGGCATCAACCCGGTCGTGATCCACGGTGGCGGCCCACAAATCGGAGAGCTGCTTCAGCGTCTGAATATCGAGTCCCGCTTCGTCAACGGCATGCGAGTCACCGATAGTGAAACGATGGATGTGGTGCAAATGGTGCTCGGTGGCCTGGTCAACAAGGAGATCGTCAACCAGATCAACCTCGCAGGTGGCAAGGCCATTGGCTTAACGGGTAAAGACGGGCAACTGATCAAGGCCAGAAAACTGAAAGTGCGCCATAAAACGCCTGAAATGACTGCACCGGAAATCATTGATATCGGCCATGTCGGCGAGGTCGCCGAAGTCGACACTGCACTGATTGAAATGCTGGCTTCACGAGATTTTATTCCCGTGATTGCGCCGATTGGTGTTGATGCAACCGGCGCCTCTTATAACATCAACGCGGACCTGGTTGCCGGCAAGGTCGCCGAAGCGCTGCAGGCAGAAAAACTCATTCTCCTCACCAATGTGGCTGGATTACAAAATAAAGAAGGACAGGTTTTGACTGGCCTGAGCACCGTGGAAGTCGATGCCTTGATCGAAGATGGCACCATTCATGGTGGCATGTTGCCAAAAATTCGCTGCGCCCTGGATGCAGTCAAAGCGGGTGTGCATACTGCCCATATTATTGATGGCCGAGTGCCCCATGCCACCCTGCTGGAAATTTTCACCAATGCCGGGGTCGGCACCCTGATCAGCAATCAAAAAACCACCCTGGATGAGGCGCACTAAAGTGCAATCCACCACTCAGAACAAAACCACACAAAAAGTCAGCCGTAAAGAAGAGATCCTTCAAGCGCTGGCAAAAATGCTGCAAAACCAGAAACGCGGGCGGATCACTACTGCCACCCTCGCCCAGCAGGTGGGGGTTTCTGAAGCCGCGCTTTATCGTCATTACCCTAGCAAAGCCAAAATTTATGAGGCTTTGATCGAGTTTATTGAAGAAACCCTGTTCACGCGGATCAACCTGATTCTTAAAGAGCAGGAAAGCACCCTGCTGCGCTGCGAACATATTCTGACCCTGGTGCTGGCTTTTGCCGAGCAAAACCCGGGGCTGTGTCGCTTATTGACCGGTGATGCACTGGTCGAAGAAGAAGAAAGTCTGCGCTTACGCATCACGCGTTTATTTGAGCGCGTAGAAACCCAGATCAAGCAGGTGCTCAGAGAAAGTGAAATCCGTGAAGGAACCCAAACCCGTCTTCCGACAGGGGCAGCGGCCAGTATGCTCACCGCACTGGTTGAAGGGCGCATCGTGCAGTTTGTGCGCAGTGAGTTTAAGCGCTCCCCAACCAGCGACTGGTCGGCTCAATGGGCCTTCATTTCACAGCAACTGCTCATCCATCGCGTCAGCGAGTGAAGGCCATCCCCGGCCTTCACTCTTTCAAAGATTAAAAACGATAACGGGCTCTGACCCAAGCGTTGCTGTCTTTTTCAAACTGACCGAAAAAGCTCGATTCTTCCTTGCCGCCAAAGACGTTGCCGCCCGCACTGAGGGTCAAGGCATCGGATACCCGATAGCGCACGCTGGGACGAAGATAGAAGTCATCATCCGAAGGTGAGACAAACGCAAACAAGGACCACATCAAGTCTCCGCGCAACTGGGTATAGGTCAAACGGGTGGTGAGCAGGTGGCGGTATTCCTCACCCGCCATTTCCGCCATGCCCGCTGCGTCCATCCGCTCGCTGAGCGCTTCATGATCCTGAGTCCACTCCAGATAGTATTGCAACCCGACATTCAGGTTAGTGATGGCCTCCCAGTCATAGCCCAGCAACAGGCGCCACTCAGAATGCGGCAGACCGGCTCTGTCGCCACTGCGATTATCCACCGAGTCGTAAAAACCCACTTCGGCATTGGCGATGCCAGGACCCAGCGGTGAGCGCACACTGGCGCCATACACATTGAGGCGTGGATGGGTGGCTTTGCCCGTTCCCGCCATCAGCGCACGCTGATCCTGTGGATCGGGATAGAAACCTCGAAACCCATAAAGCTCATACTCCACGCCCTGGTGGCGTGTGGAAAGCCTTAATGCCAGCTCTCCATCCTTAGGAAAGTCATCCGGCTCTGTGGCCTGATCCGACACTGAAGCAGCTGTTTGTCCGCCTACCCCTGGGCCACCAGCCATTGGCGAATAGTAGGAAAGCCGCCCGCCATCCGGATAGTTGTCCGGATTGAACAGTGGACTCCACACCAGATCAACAGTGACCTGATCGGTGTAGAGGGTGGTGCGCAACGCATCCGAAGTCCCTTTCAGATAGTCCTCATCACGACCGATCAGGAAGGATTCCCAGTCTTTGGGGAAGAGATCATTGATGAACAGCAGGTCCCCGGTGCCCCAAGTCAGCACCTGACGTCCGGCACGCACGTCGATGCGCTCCCCCAGAGGAAAACTCACCAGCGCTTCGCGCAGCTCCCCGCGGAACGCCTGCTCCACCCCATCGGCGACCAGGTCACCGCTCAAGCGATAACGCGCCGAGCGCCAGTCGCCATCCAGGGTCAGCTGAACGCGATTTTCACCCAGATTGTACTCCTTGCCCCCCAGAGCCTCTTCAACCACGGGGTTGGAGCGCAGATGCACACCGATCGCGGCCTCATAGAAACCGCGAAGCTCAAACGGCAGGCGCGAGGTTTGTTCGTCGTCGTCCCAGCTATCCGCCCAGCCGGAATCATCCGAACCCCAGCTGTCGTCAGACCCCCAGTCATCCGCCAGCGCTGGGGGAATCACCAGACTGGTGATCAGCCCCGCAGCGGTCAGCCACTGTTTCCATTCCGCCATGCTCACCTCCCCTCCAGCCACTGGCGTGGTGGATTGCGCAGACTGCGCTCGGTAAAGACGGAGGCGGGAATGCCCAGGTCATAACGGATGCCGCGGAACTGCACGATGGTCTGGCCACCGGACTCCAGGTCCTGGACACGCATCATGGTCGGTGTTGGATAGCCGTCGATCACTTCCACCCCGGCGTTTTCCATGATCCGGTATACGTTGCCGCTGGCATTGGTGTACTCAATCCGCTCAGGCAACCAGGTGTCCTTATTGATCCAGGTGCGATAGCGAGCAAACTCAACCGAGCGCGCATCCTTAGGCGTGGACTCCAGCACAAAATGCTCCGCCGTCTCTTCTACCAGGCGGTGTTCGTCATCTTCCAGGTGACGTCCGGAAATATCCTCATAAAAGAGGTGGGCACCAACAAAACTGGTGCGCTTGTCTCCGGGTGCGATTCGACGCACCAGATCCATATCCGGCAGATACAGCCAGCGATCATCTTCAGCGGCGGGGTTTTTCTCCACCAGGAAGACCGTATCGCGGTATTCAGAAGGGCGGCTGAACACCACCAGATACTGCTGACGCCCCTGATCTTCAAGGTTACGTCGTAACACAGTGAACTGACGGGTTTGAGTATTGCCACGGCTGTCTTCAATCCGCATCCGCGCCTCAGAGCGACCATCCTGACCCGCGTAGTAGGAAGCTTGATTGGCCCGCTCAATGATTTCAGTGACTGAGGGCGTTGCCGCCTGGGCGGTTGCCAGACCGGTAGCCAGTGCTAAAGCCCCCATCAGACCTGCGGTTTTTTTGATCAAAGTATTCATCTGACTGTCCTCCAAGGTTGAGTTAAGCGTTTTTCACGCTTTTCCCTAAAAATGCACGCGGTGCCATCGCGATCAAAGCGGGCAGCGCAAAGAGTGTGACCAGAGCCGATGTTGCCATGATGCTGGCCAGGAAAATGCCCACGGTGATATAGGGCACCAGCGGTGCCGCCAGTAGTGGCAAGAAGCCGACTGAAATCACCACCGCGTTGCGCACAATTGCACGGGACGGTGCATCAAACACCTCTGCCATGGCCTGACGCCAGTCTCCATCCCGCTGATCCAGAGCCATACGCAGGCGCTGGATAAAGTGGATGGCAAAGTCAACCGACAAACCCAGCGAAAGGGATGACAACACCGCCACCGGCATATCGTAATCCTTGCCAATAAAGCCCATCGCGCCATAAATCGCCGCAATGGTGATGGTCAGCGGCAACATGGCCAGCACACCCAGCAAGAAGCTGCGGAACAGCGCGACCATCATGATCAGCACCACCACAAAAGCCGATGCCAAGGCCCAGAGCATGCCTTCCACCATCTCGCCCTGCCAAACCAGGTTGATATAAGTGGTCCCGCCCCAGTTGAGCTCCACACCCTCAGGCGGTGGGTTACTGGCGACAAAGGCATCAACGGCATCAACCACACGCCCCATGATCTGATTGTCACCACTGGGCAACTGCAACCAGATGCTGGCCTGGGTAAAGTCACGAGTCACAAAGTTCCACAGGTCATCCGGACGCTGTGAGGACTGGAAGCTCAACAGGGTCTGTGCCACGCCATTGGCACGCTCAGGCAGCACATAGTCACTGGGATCACCGCTGATCAGCTCACGGTTAATCGTCTTGACCACATCGGCCAAGGAATTCGCCTTGCCGATCACGCCCTGGTTTTCCAGATGGGTTTTCAGCTCATCCATCCAGGCCAGATGTGCGGGATTCTGGAAAGCACGGGTCGAGGCACGGGTGAATTCCACCTCATCGAGCAGACGTTCCCAGACATCCTGCGCATCAAAGTCGGCATCAAATAACTGATCGTCTATCAACATGGCCAGTTGTTCGAGGCGCCCGCCGGGAGTGCCTTCACTGAGCGACTCATTCCATAGCGCCTGCCACTGGTCTCGCAGATCGATACCCTCAGCGGCTTGCCGATCCAAAAAGCGATCCAGATCAACCTTTAGTTGATCGACCTGAGCTTCAATGCCGGTCTGAGTCAGGTTGATATAGGCCTCATAGGTGCCGGCAAAACGGTCATTCAAGACCTGATCCGCCACCCGAATACGGTGATCCTGCTTGAACCACAGAGTCGGGTTGTCGTTGATCTGGATTTTCTGGATGCCATAGATCGATACCCCTAACACCAGCACCACACCGGCAACCACCAGGACTGGAAAACGAACGGGAATCAGCCCCATGCGACCTAACAAACCACCGCCTTGATTGGCCTCCTGGTCGGCCAGTTCTTTTTGACGAACCTTTTCAGCCATGCGATCCAGGGTTTCACGCTTCAAGGACACGGTGTAGGCGGGAATAAAACCCAGGGTCAACAACAGGGCAATCACAACCCCAAAAGAGATGAATCCACCAAACACCTGTACCGGTGGAATCGGGGTGGTCAAAAGCGATAAGAAGCCCACGGCCGTGGTCAAGCCAGTAAACAGAATTGGTTTGAAGAGCTTGTCCATCACCTCCGCCATGACCGCTTTTGGGTCATCGCCGGGGCGATAATGATCAGCAAAATTGGATAACACGTGTACTGAGGCCACCACGGCGATCGGCATTAAAAAGATCGGAATCATCGAGCTCATGATGTGAACGGTATAACCCATGCCGATCAGCAGCCCCATGGTTGAAATCACGGTCGCCATGGCCAGCAACATCGGCGCAACAACCAACGGCAGGCTACGGAAGAAGTAGAGCATGGACAGGAAAATCACCAGGCCAGCCAGAGGCGCAGAAATCGCCATCTGCTGGAACATTTCCACCCCGAAGGTATCCTGGGCAACCGGTTGACCGGTAATGTGGAACTCATCCGCCACACCCAGCTGGTCGACCACGGCCTGAATTTCCATCGAAATACGGTGGCTGATGTCCTTGCTTTGCAGGGGCACAAAAATGGCTGCTGCTTGACCGTCTTCTGAAGCCAGGGTGCCCTGGTACATCGGCAGGCGCTCCACTGCAGCCCGAATCCGATCGGCTTCAGCCTGCGTCCGGGGTGGCTCAGGAATCAACCAGTCGTAAGCAATGGTGCCCACACCGGCCTGCTCGACATTATCCACCGCTGCCAGCGACATTAAATCCCGCGCGATGACACCCTCCATCTGCTCAATCGCCCGTGTCAGCGCATAGTGAGCAGAAAGAGAGTCGGGGTTATACACCCCCTGAGGATGCTGGGTATTCACCTGACCCACCACAATCATGTCATGCAGCCCAAAACGCTCCCGAATCTGATTGTGCAGCACGCGATCGGGCTGATCATCGGCCAGCATGTTTTCAGGATCGGTGTCGATGGTGATTTTTGGAATCATCAGCCCCAGCGCCAGAACCATCACCAAAACGGCAATGAACACCGCCTTTGTGTGATCCATGCACCAGCTTGCCAGACGCTTGCCCATAGTGTGTTACCCCTGTTGAGTGTTCGAGAAATTAGAGTCACAAAAAATTTGATAAAAACTATCCACCAGGTTGCGCACCCGCTCATCAGCCACCTGATAAAATACCTGCTGACCGTCGCGACGACTTTCTATCAGCCCCTGACGACGCAAAATACCTAACTGCTGGGAGAGACTGGGCTGCTGAATGCCAAGACGCGCCTGAAGCGCACCCACACAGAGTTCTTCCTGAGAAAGCTGGCACAGAAGCATCAAGCGCCCCTGATGTGAACAGGCCTGCAATACCTGCGCGGCCTCACTGGCCCGCTGCTGCATCCGCTGTAAATCCATAGGCGTCACCTTCACGCAAGTTTAAGTTACGCTAATTTATAATATACTAATACTTAAACTGTCAAGCAGGATCTGATTGAAATGCGCGCCGGCCCTGTCGATAAGCCCGCGGAGGACTACCGGTCCAGCGGCGGAAAGCGCGGCTAAAGCTGGCCAGGTCTTCGTATCCCAGATGAGCAGCCAGTACGGAAAGGCGAGTCTGCGTGCTGACCAACTGCTGAACGGCCCAATCTCGTCGTACCTCGTCCTTGATCTGCTGAAACCCCGTGCCCTCAAACTTCAGCTTGCGGGTTAAACTGCGTACCGATAAATACAAGGCATCTGCAACCTCTGCCACACTGGCATTCAAACTCTGTCCTCTCAATAACTCCTCTCTGACCTGAGCACTGAGGCGACGCTCACCCAATGGAACCTGAATCCAGTCCTGCGGGGCGCGATGCAAAAATGAAGTCAACTGATCTCGAGTCTGGCGCACAGGTTTGTTTAGCCAGTGCGGATCAAAGGCCAGGCCGGTGAAGGGCTGATCAAATACCCCGCTGACCGGATAAAAAGTTAGATAGTCCACATGCAGATGCGGCCGAGGGTAGGCGCAGGCCAATTGACGCGGTGTGATTTCTTCTTTGATCAGCCAGGAAGCAATTCCATGAATCAGCTTTAACATCAACTCATGAACCACTACCCGCTCCCCTTGCAGGGCTTGCACTTCAACCAGCCGCACCCACACCAGCCCTTGTTCATGAACCACTTCACACTGCAAGTCGTCTTGGAGAATATGAAAAAAATGGATGAAGCGATGAAGCGCCACCTTTAGGGTAGCTGCATCCAGCAACCCCAAACACAGCCATTTAAGGGTGCCACAACGTAATGGGCGTGAAAAAAAACCGGGGGTTTCATCGTCACAGGTCACCACCAGAAGGCGATATAGCTGAGCGAATTGTGTCAGGGTGATACGCCCGGAGGAGACCTGCCACAAAAAATCAGGGATGCCGGCTTGTTTGAACACCTGCTCTGGCACCAGCGGCCTGTGTGCCAGACCGGCAAACAGACGCTGCACCAGCGAAACCGGCAAGGTGGCCGAATGATCCTGCATAACGTCACTCCAGATTGGCACAAAATGCTAAATTTATGGCGGATATAGCCAAGTATTCCCTCAGCACTCTACCTAATATGGGGAAGATACAACAAACACAAACACCATTTGATGCTGAAAACTGGCTTGTTAAGTTAAAAAACGGGCCTCTTGCTCACACCAATAACACAGAAGGACGCACTCCATGCCCACACCGATTCAACCCAAGGTTCTGCCTTCCACACCGTCAGCAACCAACCCTGCATTAATGATCGCGGATCTTCTCGACTCAGGGGTTCGCCTGGCGGGAGACAACCCCATTGTCTACCGGGATCAAAAGCGCCTGAGTTACCGCGAATTTCAAACTCGGGTTCACCAACTGGCTCATTTGCTATCGGCCCAAGGCGTCAAAGCCGGTGATGTCGTCGCGGTACTCGACTGGGACAGCCATCGCTATCTGGAATGCTTTTTTGCCATCCCTATGATTGGCGCGGTTTTACATACGGTCAACGTTCGCCTGGCACCGGATCAAATTCTTTACACCATGGATCATGCCGAAGATGTTTTTGTGATCGTGCATGAAGAGTTCTTGCCACTGATGGAGCCGCTGGCAGAAAAACTGCCACGCGTTCAAAAGTACCTGCTCTGCCAAGAAGCACCCCAGGCAGTCAATACGCCGCTGCCTCTGGCCGGAGAGTATGAAGCCCTTTTGGCGCAGCAGCCCACCCACTACCCTTTCCAGCGTTTCGACGAAAATGCGGTGGCTACCCTGTTTTACACCACAGGCACCACGGGACTGCCTAAGGGCGTCTATTTTACTCACCGACAACTGGTGCTTCACACGCTGACCGAAGCCAATATGCTGCAAATGCCGGGCATCGAGCTGATGAATCGGGATAAGGTCTATATGCCGATCACACCGATGTTTCATGTGCATGCCTGGGGGGTGCCTTATACGGCCACACTCATGGGTGCCAAGCAGGTCTATCCGGGGCGTTATGAACCGGAAATGCTGGTCAAGCTGCTGTTAACTGAAAAGGTCGACTTTTCCCACTGTGTACCCACCCTGCTGAACATGGTTGTCGGAGCAGAAGCCATTCAGAGCGGAAAAATCTCTCTTAAGGGCTGGAAAGTACTGATCGGCGGCAGCGCCCTTCCCCAGGGCTTAGCGCAAAAAGCCTGGGACCTGGGCATAGATACCCGCAGCGCCTATGGGATGTCGGAAACCTGCCCCCTGCTGACCGCCGCCATTTTGCCACCCGACATTGATCAGGCTGATTTCGAGGTGCAAAAGCCCTGGCGCTGTAAAACCGGCATTGCGGTGCCTTTAGTTGACCTGCAGATCGTCAGTGAAAGCGGAGAACCCCAGCCTCATGACGGAGTGAGCGTTGGTGAAGTCCGTGTTCGCGCCCCCTGGTTGACCCAAGCCTACTATAAAGAAGCGGAACGCAGTGAAGAACTGTGGCAAGACGGCTGGCTGCACACCGGCGATGTGGCAACCATTGATGAGCGAGGGTTTGTACAGATTCGTGATCGAATCAAGGATGTGATCAAAACCGGCGGGGAATGGCTGTCTTCGCTGGAGCTGGAAAACATGATCAGTCAGTATCCAGGCATCGCCGAAGTCGCTGTTGTCGGTGTCGCTGATTCGCGTTGGGGCGAGCGCCCTGTCGCCCTGGTCGTGGCCAGTGATCCAACCAATCCGCCCGAGGCAGAAGGCATCCGTCAACATCTGCAGCAGTTTGTGGATGCAGGCAAAATCAATAAGTGGGCCATTCCCGAGACACTTTTAATGGTCAACGAAATCCCCAAAACCAGCGTGGGCAAACTCAACAAAAAGCAGATACGCCAGGAACTGGCTTGAGATGTCCGGGCCGGTCAATCCGGCCCTTTTTTCAGCTTTTTTTGGGAATCACCACCACTTCAGTGCCCGATAACAGATCCGGCCAGGTGCGTTTTTCGTGGTTGAAAAATAACCACAGATAACCCAGACCCAG
>SKHR01000237.1 GCA_007116865.1 Marinospirillum sp.
AAGCCATTGCGGATCTGGTCAGCGGGGTTGCGGTCAACACCACCGAACAACGCCCAGCATTGCATACTGCCCTGCGCCAACCGACCAACCGACCACTGACTTTAGACGGCCAGTGCCTGACCGATGAGGTCGAACAGAGCCTGCAACAGATGGCGGTGCTGGTCGAACGTCTGCATGCCGGTCAGTGGCGGGGAGCCACCGGACACCCCATCACCGACGTGGTCAATCTCGGTGTCGGTGGCTCAGATCTCGGCCCCCTCATGGCGACCCATGCATTAGCTGATTTTCGCCCCTCAGACATCAAGCCACTACAATTACACTTTGCCTCAACGATGGATGGCTCACAACTGGCTGAACGCCTGGACAAGCTCAATCCTGCAACCACTCTGTTTATTATTTCATCCAAGTCTTTTAGCACCCCGGACACCCTGAGCAATGCCGCGACCGCTTTGTACTGGCTGACACAGCACCTGCCTTCAGAAACGCTGGTGAGACGACACCACTTTATCGGCGTGTCTGCGCAGCCAGACAAAATGAGCGCCTGGGGCATTGATCCGCAACATCAATTGACCTTCTGGGACTGGGTCGGTGGCCGCTTTTCTTTATGGTCAGTGATCGGCCTGCCCATCGCCCTGCAAATCGGCATGGCTGGTTTCCGTCAACTACTGGCTGGGGCTCACGCCATGGATCAGCATTTTACCCAGACACCCCTGGCACAAAATCTACCCGTGCTCTTGGGGCTGGCGGGTATCTGGAATATCAATTTTCTGAATATTCGAGCACAAGCCATTCTCCCCTATGATGGCCGCTTGAAATATCTGCCTGCCTATCTGACTCAGCTGGAAATGGAGTCCAACGGCAAGCGCACGACACATGAAGGCGAGGTAGTTGATTACCCCACCTGCCCCGTACTTTGGGGTGAGCTGGGTCCCAATGCCCAGCACGCCTTTTATCAACTCCTGCACCAGGGCACGGAAGGGGTAAACTCAGACTTCATTGCGCCTTTGCAGCGTTATTCCGAGGTGAGTGATCCGAACACCCGGGCAGCTTTCCAACAGCAGCACCGCATGACTCTGGCAAACTGCTTCGCTCAGTCACGCCTGCTGATGCTGGGAGATGCCGCCCTGAAAAACCTGGATCAGCGCTTGCGTCCACCGCACAAGCTTTATCAAGGCAATCAGCCCTCAACCACCCTGCTACTGGATCAACTCACACCGCAAAGCCTGGGGCAGCTCATTGCGCTTTATGAACATAAGGTTTATGTTCAGGCGGTGATTTGGGGCATCAACCCTTTTGATCAGTGGGGCGTTGAGCTTGGCAAGCAAATTGCGGTAACGATGGAGGAAGCTCTGTCATCTCCCACTGCCTCAAATGAGGATTGGGATCCCTCCACACGTGGGCTGCTAGAGGCCTGTCTGACCCAAGAACCCAGCCGGGAAGCCAGAGATTAACCTATGGATTTGATGAGCAGCTTTTCCCCCTTGACCCTGTTTTTCATTCTGCTGATCACGCTGATGACCGCCTATTTTCATGGGCCGGTTTACTCCCTGCGCACCGTCAATGCAGCTCCCTCGATTCTTACCAGCGTCGGGATTTTTGGCACCTTCTTCGGTATTGCGCTCGGGCTGATGGAGTTTGATGCCGCCGATGTGGAGGCCAGTGTTCCACAACTGATCGAAGGGCTTAAAACAGCCTTCTGGTCGTCCATTGCCGGCCTGCTGGGTGCCATGACCATCAAGCTGCGCCACGTACTCAACCATGTTCGCGGCATGGATGGCAGTGTTCAGGTCACCGGGGCAACCATGGATGATCTGGCCACCCTTCTAGGTGATATCCGCCTGCTGCTGAAAAAATCCGGATTGACGTCCATTGATCAGTATCTGAAAAACAATGATGAACGCCTGGAAGCCAGCCTCAAACGCCTGGGTGAGGGCATCGGCCAGTATCAACAACAGATGGCGGAGGCCAACTCCAAGGCACTGATTCGTGCCCTGGAAACCCTGCTGACCGATTTTAACCAGCAGATCGGCGCTCAGTATGGCGATAATTTTCGCCAGTTAAATGAAGCCGTTGGCCAGATGCTCACCTGGCAGGATCAGTACAAAGCTGAGCTGGAATCGCTGCTCAACGAACAGCGGGCCAATGGCCAGGTTCTGGACAAGGCCACTGAGGCTTACAAAACCATGGTAGAGCACACTCAAGCCTTTAATGGTGTAGCCGAGACGCTGGGCTCGGTCATGTCCGGGCTGCAACAACAATCTGAGTCGCTGGGCAAGTATCTGGATTCCCTGGCCAATCTGGTGAATAAAGCTGGCAGTGGACTGCCCCGCCTGGAGGATCGCATCCATACCCTGACCGATGGTCTGGCGGAGCAGATTGATCGACAGCACCAGCAGATGCAGAAACTGCTTGAGTCCAGCGCACACAGAGTGGCCTTGAGCGTAGAGAACCTCAATGAGGTGCTCGGCCCGCGCCTTGAGGCTCAGCTGGAGCGCCAGCAAAAAATGGCTGAGCGCACCCTGGATCGCAGTGAGCAGCAGCTGGTCCGGATTGATCATGCCCTGGAACATGAACTGACCCATGCTTTACAAACCTTTGGCAGCCAGCTGGCTGCCTTATCGGAAAAGTTTGTCAGTGATTACACACCCCTGACCGATAAGTTAAGAGAACTGGTTCGTTTGAGTGAATCACTGGCTGCCCCAGCCAAAAATACCCAAGGAGAAGGTCGCTGATGGATCAGCGTCAGGAAGAAGAAACCCTTGCCGGTGAAGAAGGCGCGCACTGGATTTCGGTGAGTGACCTGATGGCTGGTTTGATGATGGTGTTTTTATTAGTGGCCGTCATTTTCATGGTGATGGTGCAAAAAGAAACCGAGCGCATGCGCCAGGTCGCAGAGATCTACCTGGATCTGCGTGAAGCCCTTTATCAGGATTTACTGGATGAATTTGAGGATGATCTACCTCGCTGGGGCGCCAAGCTCACCCCGGATCTGGTGATCACCTTTCAAGACAGCGGCGTCCTGTTTGAGCTGGGGTCGGCGCAATTACGCCCCGCTTTTGAAGCGATATTGGCAGATTTCTTTCCACGTTACGTGCGCATCATCACCCAACCGCGTTATCGAGATGAAATTGATGAGGTGCGGATTGAGGGCCATACCTCCAGTGACTGGACCAATGCGCGCAGCGCTAATGAAGCCTATATCAACAACATGCGGCTCTCACAAGAGCGCACCCGCTCTAGCCTCGAGTACCTGCTTTCGCTGGATCAGATTCAGAATCAGGAGCAGTGGCTGAAAAGTAACCTGACCGCCAATGGCTTGGCCTCCTCTCACCCGATTCTCAATGCCGATGGTAGCGAAAATGCAGAAGCATCACGACGGGTAGAGTTTCGCGTGCGCACCGATGCCGATGCACGCATTCGTGAAATTCTGGAAATGGAGCGTGTCAGCCAGCGCTTGAGGCAGGCTCCGTGAAGCTGCCAGACTTCAGCGAGTTCATCCCTTTCAGAAATCTACGTCAGGCCATGGGTGCGCGACGGCCCGGACACTTCGTGTTGTTTGATCCTCAGCGCCACTTAACCGGACGCGAACGCTCCGAACTGGATCAGCAAGGGCGACAACTGCCGCTGGCCCGACTCAGGCGCCTGGCCGATGACACCTGGGGCTTGAAAAATACCCGCCTGCTGGTTTACCGCTCTGATCAGCCTTACTTTCACCTGGCTCAGTGTCCAGTCACGCAAAGCTGGGACCCACAGACCCTGATTTGGGTGAGCACCCGCCGCAGCGGCCCCTTGCCCTTGGGTGAAGGCAAAGAAATCGAGCTGGGTGTCTGCCCTGAGTGTTTGCAGCAACTGGGCTACAAGGGTTTCGATTTGAAGCGCAACCGTAAGGTCGGATACAGCCGCCTGTTGCTCAAGCAGTTCTCGCGCGAGGACTTTTTTCAGGTCTTTGCGCTCTACCCGCTACAGGGTGTTCAGGATAAACCGGCTGAGCCACTGCTTAAGATGCCTCAGCCTGACGGTCCGACAACTGAGCAATCCATGCCGGGTCAAAGCGGGTCTGCTCCAGATCCAGGTTGAGCACTTCCATTCTTTGCTGATGAGCCAGTTTTTCGGCCTTGATTTCCAGGGTCGCCGAATCATTGCCATCCAGACGATGCATCTGTTCAACCGCCAGATGATAAAAACGCAGCACTTGCATGGCCAGTGGATGGTCATCTGCGGCCAAGGCCTTGACTCGATGCATAACGTTGGTGATACGCATGAGATTGCGTTTGAGGTGCCAGCCGTACACCGCTTCTTTCATGAAGGCCAAATGACACAAGTGGTAACGCACCAACAGAATGCTGACCACTAAACCTGTCACAACACCGAGCAGATTAAGCCGAAAATTATTGCCGCCAGAAGTACCAAACGACTGAATCAGCAGTGTGGAAAACAGCATGGCTAAACTGGCAAAAATCGCGATCAGAATAAACGAACTTTTACGCGTTTTATCGCGATACACCAGGGGATCTAAAGGCTGTAGCTCAAACATGCCGACTCTCTTAGTTCGTGACCAGGGATTGACGCGCTATTCTAGCGGATTGAGCCAGATGCTGCAGCGCTTCTTCAGTCGCCTCCCAGCCAAGACAGGGATCGGTCATGGAGACACCATACTGACCTTCGCCCGCCTGCAAGGGCTGCTGGCCTGAATGAATAAAGCTTTCCAGCATCACACCCAACAGTGGCGCCCCTTGACGCAACTGTGTGGCCAGGTTTTTCAGGACGTCAACCTGACGTTCGGCCACCTTGCCACAGTTGGCATGACTGGCATCGACCACCACGCGCGGATTCAACGAGGCGGTTTGTAAACGCTCACTCGCTGCCAGAAGGCTGGTTTCGTCGTAATTAGGACCAGAGTGCCCACCACGCAGCACCAGATGGCTAAAAGCATTGCCGGGCATCAGACCTTCTTCCAGTTGCCCCTGTTCATTGATGCGAGTGACCACCTGTGGATAAGCCGCTGCCCGCATCGCGTGAATGGCAACATCCAGCCCGCCATCAGTCGCATTTTTAAAACCAATCACCCCTGGCAGACCACTGGCCATTTCCCGATGTGTCTGCGATTCCGTGGTTCGTGCCCCCAAGGCATACCAGCTGATCAAATCATTGAAATAGGGTACCAGCATTGGGTTCAGGGCTTCGGTCGCGAGGGGCAGCCCCAACGCAGCCACAGCTAACATCAGCTGACGTGAGCGGCTCAAGCCTTCATTCATATCTACTTGACCATCACGCTGCGGGTCATAAACCATGCCCTTCCAGCCCAGGCAGGTACGTGGCTTTTCTACATAAACCCGCATGATCAGACGCACTGAACTGCCCAGTTGCTGCTGCAAACTGACCAGACGCCGAGCATAGTCCAGGGTGGCGGCTTCATCATGAACTGAACAGGGGCCTGCAATGATCCATAACGGTCCTTCTCCCGCTTCAATTTCTTCACGCAGGGCAAGACGACATGCAGTGATCTGGTTGTTGATCACTGGAGACACTGGTTGCTGACGCTTTAATTGCTGTGGGGCAATCAGGCATCGCCCCTGCAAACTAGCGTGTGTGTTTAACATTCTATAATCCTGTCATGGCAATAAAAAAACCCCCGGCGGGCTGCACCGGGGGTTTTTTATTGCCTGGGCAGCCAAGGGGCGCCCGAAAAAAGTTCAGACGCGAGCAGGTCCGCTAAACCAATAGCCAGCAAAAAAACCTGTCAGCGGACAGGTAATAGGTGATTGGTATAAGGTTTGACTGGACATAATCACTCGCTGTTTTTTCTTAGTCAGAAGAAAAACATAAAAACCTTGCTTTTGCAAGTCTCAATGAACCTGCCGAATGTCTTTTATCGGCGGGGCAGAGAGCATTTTTTTAGTCACATATTCCGCTCGAGTAGAGGCATTGACAGGCTGGTCTCTTTCTTCACACCAGGCAATCAGTACTTCCACATCGACATCGACCTTCTCGATACAAATTCCACGGGTGGCAAAAACCTCGATCATTTCCAGGCTTTTGGCCTCCCACTCTTCCCAGGACGCCTCAAGGCGATCACTGTCTTCGGCAACCTGTTTGAGACGATCCCACTGGTCAGGCCTTATCCAGCAGAGTCCGGCTTTTTGGGGTTTATCTTGATTCTGGCTCATGAACACTCCACGGCATTACGCTGCTGATTCGCTGATCAGCTGGGTTTTTCTGCATAGGCCGCCAGCAGGGTTTCCTGGGCACTGACTTCACCCTGGTTTTCTCCCGGCTGGTTGAGGGTATAGCTGCCATCACTGGCTAAAGACCAGCTTTGGCAATTATCCAGCAGATAGGTTTCGAGATCCTTGCGCACTCGGGTGGCCAAACGATTTTCCAGTAGAGGGAAGCAGGTTTCCACTCGATGAAACATATTGCGCTCCATAAAATCGGCACTGGCACACCAGGTTTCTTCCTGGCCGTCGTTGTAAAAACTAAACACTCGCGTGTGCTCAAGGAAGCGGCCAATGATCGAACGTACCTTGATGTTTTCTGAAACGCCTGGCACGCCAGGTTTCAGGCAGCAGATTCCTCGCACAATCATGTCGATCTGTACCCCGGCCTGGCTGGCTTTATACAGGGCCTTGATCAGCTTGGGTTCGGTCACCGAGTTGGTTTTGATCACGATCCGAGCTTTTTTGCCTGCCTTGGCATGCTCTGCTTCACGTTCAATTTTTTCTACCAGGCTCTTATGCAGGGTGAAAGGCGCATGGAGCAGCTGCTGCATATTCAAAACCTGGCCCATGCCACACAGCTGCAGAAAAACCTTATGCACGTCTTCACACAGCACCTGGTTGGAAGTCAGTAAACCGTAATCTGTGTATAGACGAGCGGTTTTTGCATGATAGTTGCCGGTGCCCAGGTGTGCGTAGTGACGTAATTCACCTTCTTCGCGGCGCAGCAGATGCATCATTTTGGCGTGGGTTTTATAGGCCACCACTCCATAAATCACGATGGCACCGGCTTCCTGCAAGCGGCTGGCCAGGGTGAGGTTGTCTGCCTCGTCAAAACGAGCGCGCAGCTCAATCACCACAGTGACTTCTTTGCCATTGCGCGCCGCTTCAACCAGCGCATTGACAATACTGGAATCCGCACCCGTGCGGTAAAGGGTTTGTTTGATCGCCACCACGTCGGGGTCACTGGCCGCTTCACGCAGCAAGTCCTCGACCGGCGAGAAGCCTTCAAAAGGCTGGTGCAATAAAATATCGTTCTGGCGGATCGCGTTAAAAATAGACCCCTCTTCTTTACGCAACGCTTTGGGTAAACCTGGGGTAAAAGGCGGGTACTGAAGGTCTGGCCGATTGACCAAACCCATCACCGCCATCAAGCGGTTAAGATTCACGGGGCCATTGACGCGATACAACTCATCGTCAGACAAACCAAACTGGCGTAATAAGAAACTCGCCAGCTCATCGGGACAGTTATCGGCCACCTCTAAACGCACTGCATCACCATAGCGCCGTGATAAAAGCTCACCTTTGAGCGCACTGGCAAGATCCGACACTTCCTCATGATCAACACTCAGGTCTGCATTGCGGGTCAAGCGGAACTGATAACAGCCTTTGACCTTCATGCCCGGAAACAGCTGTTCGGCATGCGCGTGAATCACTGAAGAAAGGAAAACAAAGTTGTCACCCGACTCACACAAGTCATCCGGAATACGCACCAGGCGAGATAATGAACGGGGAGCAGGTAAAATGGCCAGCCCACCCTCACGACCAAACGCATCCTTGCCCTCCAGCGAGACAATAAAGTTCAGGCTTTTGTTGACCAGGCGCGGGAAAGGGTGTGACGGATCCAGCCCAATCGGGCTGATCACCGGCAGGATTTCTTGCTTGAAGAAAGATTCAATCCAGTCGTTTTGCTGTGGGGTCCACTGGTCACGACGGATGAAGCGAATACCTTCTTGTTCCAGCGCTGGAAACAACAGCTCATTGAGAATTCGGTATTGTCGATCCACCAACTCATGGCAGCGCAAGGAGATTTCCTTCAGCACATCTCTTGGACGCATCCCATCGACGCCTGGCTTTTCCCGGTCAAGCGCGACCTGACGCTTTAGGCCTGCCACACGAATTTCAAAGAACTCATCCAGATTGCTGGAAAAAATCAGTAAAAACAACAAACGGTTTAACAGGGGGTGGCTTGAATCCAGTGACTGTTCCAGCACCCGAACATTAAACTGCAAATGAGACAGCTCACGGTTAAAATAAAGATCCGGATGGTCCAGGTTGACCGGGTCAGCTGGCAAACGCTTGCGCACCCCATTTTTGCTTTGATTGACCCTCAAGGTCGCTTTAGGTGCTGAGGCCACCGGTTCATTGACACTGCTTGTCCGCCGCTTGGGCGCTCGGGGTGCGGAGGTAGTTTTTTTTACCGTCATGACAGCTTCCTCAGAGTCTGGATTAAACCGAATTCAATTGTTGCGCTGCTTGTTTGCCATAATAAGTCAGAATCCCATCACTCCCTGCTCGCTTGAGACAAAGCAGTGCCTCCATATGAGTGCTTTCAGCCAACCAGCCACGCTCAATCGCTGCACAGTGCATGGCGTATTCTCCGCTGACCTGATAAGCCAGGGTAGGCACACCCAGCTCAGTTTTAACGCGCCGAATGATATCCAGATAAGGCATGCCAGGTTTGACCATGACCATGTCAGCCCCTTCCGCCAGATCCAAGGCCACTTCGTGCAAGGCCTCATCCGAGTTGGCGGGGTCCATCTGGTAAGTCGACTTGTCCGCCTTACCAAGGTTGGCCGCTGAACCGACTGCATCACGAAATGGGCCGTAATAACTGGAAGCATACTTGGCCGCGTAGGACAGTAAACGAGTATTCACCTGCCCATCCCCTTCCAAGGCTTGGCGCAGGGAGCCAATGCGTCCGTCCATCATGTCTGAAGGCGCTAAAATATCCGCCCCGGCCTCGGCATGAGACAAGCCCTGAAGAACCAGGGTTTCAACCGTACGATCATTGAGCACATAACCCCGGTCATCCAGAATTCCATCCTGGCCATGAGAGGTATAGGGGTCCAGAGCAACGTCCGTCATGATACCCAAATCTGGCAAGGCATCTTTCAGTGCCTTGACACTTCGCTGCACCAGGCCATCCGTTCGATAGGCTTCTTCAGCCAGCAGGCTTTTTTTGTCTGCCTCAATCACTGGAAAGAGTGCGATTGCCGGGATCCCCAACGCGTAAAGCTCACGAGCTTCCTGTAGCAACAGGTCCAGACTCAGGCGAAAAACCCCTGGCATGGAGGGCACCGGGTCACGTTTCTGCTGGCCTTCCTGAACAAACAGAGGAACCAGCAAGTCACTGGGCGACAGTTGATTTTCACGCATTAAACGACGAGAGAAGGCATCGGCACGCATCCGACGCATACGGGTCGCGGGGTATTGGCGAGGGACAAGCAGCACAGGCAGTTTCCTTTTCAAATCTGATCGATAGCTCTGCCTCTCAGTATATCAGCAGTCTGAAATGGATGCAGTCTGTGGTTAAACACAAAAACCGCCCGAAGGCGGTTTTTGTGTTGATTCAGAAACAAGATCAGCCAATCAAAAGCCGTAAATATCCTCGAGAATATCCGTACCACACTCAAGATTTTCCAACCAATCCAGAAATGCAGGGATATTCTTCTTACCGATGATGGCACCATGCTGTGGCACGATCATTTCAATCGGATACTTGCGAATCATGTTGACCCATTTACGAATCGTCTTGTTATTGGCCAAGTAACGCTTGTGGAAGCCTTCAGTGTAAGGAATATGATCCTCCCACTTATCCACAAACAAATAACGCTCACC
>SKHR01000008.1 GCA_007116865.1 Marinospirillum sp.
CTTCCCCTCACTCTGCTGGGTGGTATTTTTCCACAGATCATTTATGAGCAACGAAACCTCACCACCGGCTGTATTTTGGTCACTTTTGAGACAAGCCTGCCCTGGATTGCCATCGAGTCACTCAGCCAGGGCATGTCAGCCCACCTGGATACCCTTGCAACCACCGCAGAGCACTGGGAGGATCACTCCGGTTGTACCACTTTATTGAACCTGGTTGACGGCTTATCCAGTGGTATTTCTGAATGGATCAGCGAGGTCTTCAACCAGTTCGGGCTGGAAAACAATATCCTTGGTGGTGGCGCGGGCTCACTGAGCCTGGTACAGACCCCCTGTTTGATCACACCGAAAGGCCTGCTCATGGATGCCGGGCTGCTGATTCGACTACCCTGGTGCAGTGGCTTGGGTGTCTCTCATGGCTGGGAGCCCATCTCTGCTCCTTACAAGGTCACTCAGTCACACAAGAACACGGTAGAACAGCTGGACTGGAAGCCTGCGTTTGATGTTTACCGCCAAACCGTTGAGATGCACAGCCAGCAAACTTTTGCAGATCAAGCATTTTTTGATCTCGCCAAAGCCTATCCGTTTGGCATCAGCAAACTGGACGCCGAACTGATTGTGCGCGATCCACTGGCTCAAACACCGGATAAGGCACTGGTCTGCGTGGGTGATGTACCCGAAGGGTGTTTTGTTCGCATCCTCAATGGCACACCCAAATCTCTGATCGAGGCGGCGGCACAGGCCAGTCAGTCCGCACGGGCCAACTACCAGAAAAATCATGCCGCTTCGGCAGATGCACTGGTACTGATTGACTGTATTTCAAGAGTATTATTTCTAGGACAAAGGATTGAAGAAGAGTTTCAAGCCATCAACCCCAAGAGCCAGCCCTTGTTTGGTGCACTGACACTGGGTGAAATTGCAAACAACGGCCAGGATTATCTGGAGTTCTATAACAAAACCGCCGTTGTCGCGGTGATTAGCGCCCAGGGTTGACCGGCCGGCAATGCCTCGTAGCCCAAAACAGGCTGCGAGGTGAGATCAGTCATTAAAGCGCCAGGGCGACACCTGCCAACTGGTCAGCCAGGCGGGCAGGTCTTCAGCGGGCATCGGCCGAGCAATACCGTACCCCTGGGCAAGCCGGCAGCCCAACTGGGTCAAGAGGGCTGCGTGCTGATAGGTTTCGACCCCTTCAGCGATCACTTCTCTTTCAAACGCTCGAGCCAGGCCCATCACACCCTGCAAAATCGCCAGATCATCCGAGTCATCCAGCATGTCACGCACAAAGCTCTGGTCAATTTTGATCACGTCGGCTGGCAGGCGTTTTAAATAGGCCAATGAAGAATACCCCGTGCCAAAATCATCCAAAGCAAAGCTCACCTGCAAACGACGGCAATCATTGATCACCTTGAACGCATGGTGAATATCACCTAACACCGAAGACTCCAGAATTTCCAACTCCAGATCTGTGCCACACAGGCTCTCCTGCTCAGCCAAGTGATGCTCGATTTGAGCCACGAAGTCCGGCTGCTGCAGGTGCTGGGCGCAGATATTGACACTGACTGGCAGATGGATGTCTGCTTTTTTCCACTCAGCCACCTGTTTCAGGGCATTGCGAATCACCCAGTGGCTGACTTGAACTTCAAGGGGATGCTGATCCATCACACTCAGAAAAAATGCTGGCGGCAACAAGCCTCTGTCCGGATGTTGCCAGCGAATCAGGGCTTCAACACCGACCACATCACCCGTCATTAAGTTGACCTTGGGCTGATAAAACAGCCTGAATTCATTGTTTTCGAGTGCTTCGGTCAATCGGGACAGAGTTTCATACTGGCCGCGCATCTGGTGATCCAGCTCGGTATCAAAAATCTGGTAGCGATTTTTACCCGCCTGCTTCGCCTGATACATCGCCTGATCAGCCTGACGCATCAGTTGATCCGCATCCACTTCCGTAGACTGCGGATAAATCGACAAGCCGACACTGGCGGACACCTTAAACCGGCGCCCATGAACCAAAAAGGGCTTCGCCGTTTCCTCTAACAGGATTTTAACCTGGTCCAGGCTGGTCTCCAGAGCGTCCTGCTGCTGTAAAATAAACGCAAATTCATCACCGCCTAAGCGTGCGATCAGTGCGTCCTGGCCTAAAACGAACTGTAGTCGGCTGCCCATAGACTTGAGTAACAAATCGCCGGTTTCATGGCCACTGACATCGTTTACTTCTTTAAAATCATCCAGATCCAGGTAACCGACCAGTAAACGAGTTCCCTGCGCTTGAACCTGCTGCATGATTTCAACTAAACGCTGATGCAGCAATACGCGGTTTGGTAAGTGCGTCAAAGGGTCATAATGAGCCAGGTACTCCAATTCCTGCTGGTGCTGCTTGAGCTGAGTGATATCTGACACCAATCCCACATAGTGAAGGGTTTGCCCCTGGGCATTGGTCACGGCAGTGATCGTGCTGGACTGTAAATAGACGCGCCCCTCTTTGGTTCGGTTCCAAATCTCCCCCTTCCACCAGCCATCGCTGACCAGTTGGCGCCACATCTGGATGTAAAACTCACGATCATGCCGTCCAGACTGTAGCAAGCTTGGGTTGCGCTCCTCGACCTCACCAAAGGAGTATCCGGTGATCTGAGTAAAAGCATCATTGACCATCAGAATCGAAGCATCCGGACGGGTGATGATGATTCCCTCCTGAGCACTGGAAAATACACTGGCGGCCAAGAGCAAACGTTCTTCGGTGCGCTTACGCTCACTAATATCTCTTAACAGAGTCACAGAGCCGGTTGTGGCGCCGTTTTTATACAGGGGTCGACTGGTGACCTCAACGTCCAGTTGCTCTCCGTCACTACGCAACAAACGCGCCTCACCCTGGTAAACCCGCACAGCACCGGACAAGCGATCAAGCGGCTCAGGCACTGTATCAGAAGTCGTCTGCCACTCAAGCAGAGTGTTTTCCGGCTGCCCAAGCACCTGATGCTCCAGCAGGCCGAGCAAACTGAGCGCACTAGGGTTCACAAAACTAAAACGGCCCTGGCGATCCAGGGCATAAAGCCCTTCAGCCATACTATCCGTGATCGCATGCTGGTAGTCCTTCTCTGCCACCAATGCTTCTCTTGAAGCCAGCAACCGATAAACCAGCAGTAAAATTGCAACTAATAATGCCGTGCCAAACAACAGATTAACAAAAAAGTCATGGCGTAAAGCGGCGGCAAAGGCATCTTTGCCATAAGCGGCCACATAAGCGACCGTTTGGCCGCGCAAATCCTTGATTGGCAGTAAAATCACGGACCAGGTCTGCCCCTCAATCTGAGCAAACAAAGTATGTGTTTGTCCGGTCTCCATTGCCGCGATCACTGGCGGGGTCGCATTTAACTGCTGATTGATACCCTGCACCTGAACCGAGGGTGGCAATGGCGAGTCAGGCAACTCGAGCCCCGGATCTTCCAGTAAATAATCCGGGTGCAAGCAGCTTTCTCGATAGAGCACAAAAAAATTCGGGTTCACCACCGGCTCAACCATCGAACGTTTCAGGTAAAGGTGATAATCCTGGCTCGGGTCCAGCTCACGCATCAAGGTCTGCACGGCTCTAAAGGGAACACTCAGCTCTACACTGCCCAGCGCTTGATCTTCCCAGTCCAGTGGATAGACATAGCGAAATCCGGTCAAGGAAAGTCCTGCCTCAAAGGCAGCCACCGGCTCACGGGTTTCTAACACCTGACGCACGGATGGACGAAAAGCCAAAAGATCATCTCCCCAGGCTTCCGGTTGAAAAAAACGCAAATAACTGCGGCCATCCGGCTGGTGGAATTGAATCTGCCGCAGGCTATTGGTGCTCAAGGCCTGGTAGCTCGGCCACAGCGCGCGATATAGCTGTCCACGAGCGATGGCCTGCTCTGGTTCACTGGTCGCGATTAAACCCGTTTGGAAAAGTTGAAGGATCTCTGGTTGACGTACCACCTCATCCACATAGACTTCTGTTGCCAACTGAAAACTTTTGATTGCTGCCTGGTAGGCAGTTTGTACGCTTTGCACCTGACGCTGCTCATGAACCCCCTGCTTACCTTGCCAACTCTGATACAGGTAAGCCGTTAACAGGCCCTGCGCAACCAGGAATAAAAAAATAACGATCAGTGCAGAGTTACGCCGAATGATCATGGTTGCTGGCACTCCATAGGAATCGGCGTTTCAGAACGCAGTGCTCGCACTGGAGCATAGTTCTCATCCATGACTATCGCAGTACCATAGCGCAGGCTTGGCCCCCAGCCTGCAACAATGGCCGCCTGTTCAGGTTGATCGATCGGTTGAACCGCAAGCAGCGTTTCTTGGATCAGGCGCTGGTGCTCAACTGAAAGCGTCGTCGTATTCGCCACCAGTGCAAACCCTGGGAAGTAATCCGTTTGTTCCACCACTTCAAGTCCTAAATGCACGTAATTACGTGCAATCTGCGTTTTTAGCCCACCCACCGAAAAATCACCACGAATCACCGACAAAGCCACTTCATCATGACGATTGACATAACAGTACTCCATCTCACCCAGGCTTACACCCAAACGCTCCAGCAGATGCGAGGTCGCCAAGAAGCCACACGTAGACAAGGGTTGCGTCAGAGCAAAGGTCTGCTGGGACCAGGCTCCCTGGGCAATGGGAGCACCGGCAAAAGTCACCAGAGCGCAGGTATAGAGTGCTTCGCCGTCCGGCTCACGAAAAACCACCAGCGGATCAACATGTGGATAACGAGAAGACAGCTCAACGTAAGGCAATGGACCCAAATAGGTTAAATCCACCTCACCTGCCTGAAAGCGATCAATCAAGTCCTGATAACTTTCGGTATAAACGATTTGGAAGGACAAGCCGGTTTGATCAGTCAGATACTGCAGCATCGGTTGAATTTCTCTGACCACCCGCTCAGGATCCTGCATGGGCAAGGGTGCAAATCGATAGGTCGCAGACAGCACCATCTCGGCACTGAACAGACCAAACAAAAGCAGCAAACTTAAAGTTCTTTTTATCATGCTGCGAGGCCCCCATCACAAGTCCCTACAAAACCTACCGTTATCTTCCATTTATAACACATCTATAAAAGAGCCGCATCAGATGCATCGAGTTCATTGTAGAAGCAATAGCAGTTTCGGCCAGAATTTTTAACGCGATACATGGCCAGATCAGCCTGATGGAGCAGGTCATGTGCACTCACCTCAACCGGTTGTGGAAATACCGACACCCCAATACTGGCGGAGATGCGAAAGGTTTCATTTTTCCATTGAATCGGCGTGCTCACTGCCTGCAACAGACGCTTGAGCACTTGAGTCACCTGATCCAGGTGATCGGCCATTTCCAGCACCAAAGCAAACTCATCACCACCGAGACGAGCAAGGGTATCCTCATCTCTCAAACATTCACTCATGCGTTTGGCAACAATTTGCAATACCAGATCACCGGCAGCGTGCCCGTGTTCATCATTGATAGGTTTGAACAAGTCCAGATCCAGATAAGCGACCGCGATACGACGCTGGTAGCGCTGTGCGTAGGCCATTGACTGACTCAAGCGATAGTTGAACAGCACTCGGTTGGGTAAGTCGGTCAAAGCATCAAAGTGAGCCAGATGTTCCAGCTGTGTCTGCTGCTCTTTGCGTTCGGTGACATCGGTGAACAGGCAGACATACTGGGTTGTTCGTCCAGCCGTATCACGTACCGCACTGATCATCGCATGCTGGACATAAATTTCTCCATTTTTGCGCCGATTCCATAGCTCACCCTCCCAAAACCCGGCCTGCTCCAGGCTGTCCCAGAAAGTTTGATAAAAGGCGGCATCATGATGTCCAGAACTCAGTATACGGGGCGTCAAGCCAATCACCGCATCATGGTCATGTCCAGTGATCCGGGTAAATGCCGGGTTGACCTCAATCAGCACCCCTTGCTGATCTGTGATCATGATGCCTTCTCTGGCATGATGAAAAACGGTCAAGGCCAAGCGCTCACTGCGATCACGTTCATGGCGCAAGAGGGCATAATTGAGTGCTTTGCGGATGCTTTCTGCATCAGAGGATTTGGCGAGATAATCATCCGCACCGGCTTCAATGGCAGCGATGGTCGCCTCAACGTCTTCAAGGCCGGTGAGTACAACGATGGGCACATTGGGGAATACCTGGCGACAACGACTGACCGTTGGTGTACCAGTTGAGTCCGGCAAATTCAGATCCAGTAAAACAATATCCGGGCTAAAGCCATCCTGCATCAACAAAGAGCGCGCATCCGCCAAGGTTTCAGCATGAAACACCTGATAAGCGGCTGCACTTTTTTCTAGCAGCTGAAGCTGAACCAAGTGAGCATCACCGGGTTCATCTTCAATGATCAGCACCACGGGGGCTGACTGATCCTTCACTGCCTGAATCGACATCAGGCACTCTCCTTGAGCGTTCAATACTCAGTAGCTGGGTCGTTTGACCAGGGTAAACCAGTAGTCTTCCAGTTTGCGGATTTGTTGAATAAAGCGGTCAATATTGACCGGCTTGACGATATAGCCAGAAGCCCCTTCACTGTAAGAGGCAATCACATCACTTTCGGCATCCGAAGTGGTCAACACCACCACCGGAATCGTTTTGAATGCATCCAGCTTCTTAATTGACACCAAGAACTGTCGCCCATCCATTCTAGGCATGTTCAGATCCAACAGAATCAGATCAGGTCGCGGCGCCTGTTCATAGGCACCGCGCTGATGCAGGTAATCTAAGGCTTGCTCTCCATTTTCCACATGGCGTAAATCAACGGCAACCCGACCTTCTTCGAATGCCATTCGGGTCAGGTGTGCATCGGCCGTATCATCTTCGACCAACAACAGGGTAAAGCTTTGTGCTTGATTCAAACCTTGGGTTCCTTCAGCGCAAAAGTCATCACGAACGCGGCTCCACCATCGAGCCCATCTTCAACATGTATGCTGGCATCAACCTGTTGCAAAATCCGTCGGGCCAGGGTCAGTCCCATGCCGATACCGGGATACTGTTGATTGGAAACCAGTCGTTTAAAGAGATCAAAAACCTGCTCACGATAGGAGTCACTGATCCCTTGTCCATTATCTGCAAAAATCAACTGAATACGGTCCTGGTAACGCTGACCACTCACTTCTATGCGTGGCGAACGATCCGGACGATCATATAACAGGGCATTGCCCAAAAGCACCTCAAAGACTTCTTTTAAGCGCCGGGGTGATATCCACACCCTGGGCAAAGGCGAGAACACACGCACTTCGGCGGCTGATCGCTCTAACCGCTGTGACCACTCAACACTAGTCAATAGTTCTTTCAGTAAATTTTCCGTATCCACCCACTCAGGCTGAGGCTTAACCCGCGATAACTCCAGATACTTCTGTACGTTGCGCACTAAAAGACTCAAACGATCAGACTGGGACTGAATAAAAGTCAAGGAGGTCAGCGCATCTTCATCATCGAGGAAGTCTTTTTTGGTTTGCAGTCGCTCAGAGAATATTTTAAGCCGTCTGACGGGCTCCTGAAAATGATGAGCCATGACCTGACCTAACTGCTCTAATTCCTGGTTGGCCTGTTTTAGGTGTTTCTCACGCTGGTTGACCGCATCCGCCATCTGGTTCATCGCTTGAGCCAGCTGACCTAATTCATCACGACGCTTGAGCTCAACATTCTGGTCGAAATTACCCGCACGAATCCGCTGCACCCCAGACATCAACTGGCTGAGCGGCGCACCCAACTGACGCTGCAGCATCAAGATACTCAACGGCAAGATGATCAAGGCTGCCACCAAAGAGGCCAGCAAAGTGGCTTGACGGGTTGTGTTTAACGACGCCTGATAAAGCTCAATGGGGTAAAGCAGAGCCAGATAAGCCTCACAGTCTGAGTTGACTGAAAGCCTTTCCATGTACAACATCCCCATGTCCGTTTCAACGATCTGTGGCGATTGCATTGGCAGCGCATGACGCTGGGCTGGTGTCAGCCCCTGATTCAGGTCAGGAAATTGGGTAAAGCCTTCACCTCGTTTCAACTCATCATCCATAAAGGCGACCTGCACTCCGCCTCGCACCAGCGAATCCAACAAAGCCGGGGTGATGCGTTTAGCCAGTACCAAACGTCCTTGGGCCTGCTGCTCACCATCGGGCAGGTTCCGGTAAATGGGTGCATGGTGTTCCACACGAAACTCACGCCCATTAAAACAGCGGCTGATGCCTTGCACTGGATTTCTTTGATGCAGCTGAGCCCGTGTGATCATACGATTACGCACCACCGGATCATGCAGAGACTCACCGGCATGGCGCAACAACAGCAACGGCGACTCTTCTCTCCAGGTTTGAATTGCCGTGATGTATCTTGTGTCTGCCGCATAAGCCACTGCGCTTAAGTGCTCATCCAGAGTATAAACAAACGCCTCATCAGCATGGCCTGTCTGCACCGCAGTGAGCAAGCGGTCTGCCTGAGCGTGCTTTTCTACATCAAATAAAATTGGCTGATAATTATCCAGTTGCCGAAAGCGATTGATCAAATTCACGGATGCAACAAATCGCTGCTCACTCAGCACCACGCCAGCCTCTCTGGCCAGGGTAACTGAAAGCTGATCCAGCTCCTGATGAAACTCGGTGACCGCACGGGTGATCTGCTCTTCAGCTGCTTGACGGTGATAACTCATCAGGCCACGATCAACCAGATAGCTACCCAGCAACAATGCGCTCAGCACCGCGACAAGTGTATAAATCAGCAGCTTGCTACGAATGGAATAAAGTGGCATCAGAAAATCGGCTCCACCTGATGCAGGTTATCCAGAGTTACCGGGATTGAATCCAGTTGTATTTGGCGTGGTACGGTTCGACCCTGAAGCAGGTCAACCGCCAACTGAGCGCCCTGAGCGCCGCCTGTCGGAAAAGTGAAGCTCAAGGTCTGTTCACCGGCAGCAATCGCATCACGCGCTTCGGTAATGTAATCAATACCGATCAACAGCCAGTCACCTGGTGCAATGCCGGCCTGAGTCAAAGACATGCGCACACCGGACAGCATACTGTCACTTTGTGAGTAAACCGCATCAAAACGGCGTCCTTCCTGTAACAGACGGTCCATGACCTGGATCGCATCCGCACGTAAAAAGTTGGCCGTGCGCTGAGTAACCCGAATCTCCGGGTAGCCTGCTAAAGCCTGCATAAAGCCTTCGCCACGCTCAATGCTGGTACTGGCATTCGGCACGCCCTCTAACATGAGCACTTCACCAGCCCCCTCCAGATGCTCAACCACAAACCGAGCGGCCGCCTGACCAATCGCACGATTATCCAGGGTCACAAAGCTAGTGTAGGACTCTGTTGCCACATCCCGAGTCAAGAGTATTACGGGGATACCCTGAGCATGTGCTGCTTCTACTGCGGGAGCCAAAAGGTGGCGGTCTCTGGGGCTGGTGATCAACACATCCACAGGATGGCGAACCAGGTCATCAATATGCATGGCCTGTAACGCGGTATCTCCCTGTGCATCGGTGTAAATAAAGTCGATCTCAGGGTAGGCCTCCAGCGCGCGCTTAACCTCCATGACCTGAGCAATTCGCCAATCATTCGCCAAGGTATCCTGAGCAAAACCCACCACAAAGTTGCGCTCAGCCTGGGCGGGCAAAGCCAGCAGCCCAAGCAACAAGACACCGACCCAACAACCTTTCATAATCAACCCCAGTTATTCTTCAAGCGGCATCCGGTTTGGATGTCTAACTAAATCAAACCAGTAGCTCTGCAGCTGACGAATTTGATCAATAAAAGTACTCACATCCATGGGTTTAACCACAAAGCCTGCTGCGCCTTCCGAATAAGCAGCACTCACATCA
>SKHR01000029.1 GCA_007116865.1 Marinospirillum sp.
CCAATGAGTTTGCTACCCTGGATGATGAGGTGCGGCGCGATTTCAGAGAAAAGATCGACAAGATGGAGAAAAAGCTGCGTTTGGTCCTTAGGGACCTGGCGCAGATGGAAAAAGAAAGCCGTCTGGAGCAACTAAAGCTGAATGAGGAAGTCACTCATCAAGCGGTGTCAGAAGGTTTGCAGGTACTGAAGAAAAAGTACGAAGACCATCCCCGCATCCAGCAGTATCTGGATGCGCTGTATCAGGATGTGCAGGATAACGTGGCGGTCTTCCTTGAAGAGGAAGACGAGGAAGGCGCCGCGATCGCCAGTGTCTCACCGGATAAACGCATTCCGACACGTTATCAGGTCAATCTTTTGATCAGCCATGCCGATCGTGAAGATGCACCGGTGATTGAGGAGTCCTTGCCAACTCACAACAACCTGGTGGGTCATGTGGAAAATGTCACCTATCAAGGCACGGTGGCAACGGATTTCTCTTTGATTCGCCCTGGTGCACTGCATCGAGCAAACGGTGGCTTTTTGATTCTGGATGCAGAGCGTCTGTTAAGTCAGCCCTATGCCTGGGAAGGGATCAAGCTGGCTCTGCGCACTTCCAGCCTGCGTATCGATACCCTGGAGCGCCAGTTGTCGGTATCTGGCAGTGTCAGCTTAGAGCCAGAACCGATTCCACTGAATTGTACGGTGGCACTGATGGGGGACTATGAGCTGTTGCATGCGCTGCAAGAGCAGGACCCGGAGTTCATTGAGTTGTTCAAGGTGGTGGCAGAGTTTGAAACAGAAATGCCGCGAACCCTGCCGAACCAGCGTCTTTATACTCGCTTGATTTCCAGCATGGTCACCCGTGAAGCCCTTTTGCCCCTGGCTCCTTCGGCAGTGATGCGAGTGATTGAAGAAGCGGCGAGAAACGCCGAGCATCAAAAGCGCATTTCACTCAATGCCGCTGAACTGAATCATTTGTTGCGAGAGGCCGACTATCTTGCCAGTCGAGATTTGCTGCCGCGTATTGAGGCAGAGCATGTGCGTGAAGCGCTGGCGGCCAGACGCCGCCGGGCGGGGCGTTACCCGGAGCATGTTCTGACGTCAATCAAAGAAGACTTCATCATGATCAGCACCAGTGGCGCTAAGGTTGGACTGGTGAATGGTCTGACCGTGGTGGGCAGTCATGATTTTCTGCATGGGCAGCCATCGCGCATTACCGCACGGGTTCACTACGGCCATGGTGAGGTACTGGATATTGAGCGCAGCGTACACCTGGGCGGCTCCATGCACTCAAAAGGGGTGATGATCCTCACCGGTTACCTCTGTGGTCTGTTTGGTGCTGAAGACAGCCTGCCAATGGATGCCAGCATCGTGTTTGAGCAGTCCTATGGTGGTGTCGATGGGGATAGCGCCTCCCTGGGTGAGTTGATTTGTTTACTGTCCGCTATGGCCGAAGTGCCAGTTGCGCAGAATCTGGCGGTTACAGGCTCTATCAACCAGTTGGGCGAAGTACAGCCCATTGGTGGCGTGAACGAAAAAATTGAAGGCTTTTTTGAAGTCTGTCAGGCTCGAGGTTTGACGGGCGATCAGGGCGTGATCATTCCCAAGCAGAATGTGATGCAATTGATGCTGCGAGAAGAAGTGCAGGATGCAGTTAAAGCCGGTCAGTTTCATATCTGGGCGGTGAGCCAGGTCGAAGAAGCCATTGCCTTGATGCTGGGCATTCCGGCTGGGCGCTTGCTGTCCAGCGGTCAATGGTCAGCAGGCAGCCTTTATGGGAAAATTGCTCAACGCCTTGACCGCCTGCGTGATAAAGACGCAGAAGAAAACGACACCAAGAAAAAGACAACTGCTGCAGAGACAAAAGATGCTAGATCCTAAATTACTCCGGACTGAACTGGAAACAGTCGCCGCCCGTTTAGCTACGCGGGGCGTGACCCTCGATACCCAGGCCTTTGCCCAACTTGAAGAGCAGCGCAAAGCCTTGCAGGTCAAAACTGAACAGCTGCAAGCAGAGCGCAACAGTCGCTCCAAAGGCATAGGTCAAGCCAAAGCCGCTGGCGAAGACATTCAGCCTTTGCTGGATGAGGTCGCCAGTCTGGGCGGGCAATTGGACGCTGCTAAAGCCGATTTGGCTCAGTTGCAGATTGAATACCAGGGGTTGCTGGCTGGTTTACCGAATTTGCCGCATGAGTCGGTGCCGGTGGGCCGGGATGAGGCGGACAACCTGGAAGTCCGTCGCTGGGGTGAGCCTCAGGCTTTTGATTTTGAAGTCAAGGATCACGTGGATTTGGGGCTTTTGAGCGGTCAGCTGGACTTTGAGCTGTCGGCCAAACTCACCGGCTCACGTTTTAATGTGATGCGTGGAGGGATTGCTCGCCTGCATCGGGCTTTGGGTCAGTTCATGCTCAATACCCAGGTGGACGAGCAGGGATATGAGGAATGCAGCGTTCCGCTGATGGTGAATGAGGACAGCCTGTTCGGCACCGGTCAGTTGCCAAAATTTGCCGAAGACCTGTTCCATTTGGACGGTGATCCCGGTTACTACCTGATTCCAACCGCCGAAGTCCCGCTGA
>SKHR01000204.1 GCA_007116865.1 Marinospirillum sp.
CTATCGCCCTGGGTCACCCCATCGGGGCATCCGGCTGTCGTGTTCTGGTCACTCTGGTTCACGAAATGCAAAAACGCGATGCCAAAAAAGGCTTGGCCACCCTGTGCATTGGTGGTGGTCAGGGTGTTGCCCTCGCGATTGAGCGATAACCACTGAAGCAAGAAAGAAGGGAGGCGATGCCTCCCTTTTTTTGCGACCTAACAATTTTACTTATTCAGCGCTTAAACTGGCGCGCTCTTCATCGGTGACTTCTTTGATCGACAGTTTGACGCGGTTGCGGTTATCAATATCGATTACCTTGACCACAACTTCCTGTCCTTCCTTGAGGTATTCCTTGACTGAATCGATGCGCTTATCCGCGATTTGCGAGATGTGCACCAACCCATCCTGACCCGGCAAGAAGGTAACAAAGGCACCAAAGTCAGCGATACGGGCGACCTTGCCTTGGTAAACCTTGTCAATCTCTGCCACTGCGGTCAGACCCAGAATCATCTCAACGGCAGCCTTGGCGGCTTCTTGTGATTCGGCATAAAGCTTGATTTCGCCACTGTCGTCGATATCCACCGACGCGCCGGTTTTTTCAGTGATGCTGCGAATCGTTGCACCACCTTTACCGATCACATCACGAATTTTTTCTGGATCAATTTTCATGGTGGTCATGGTCGGCGCATTAGCGGACAACTCATCACGAGAGGCTGGCAATACCGCATTCATCTGGCGCAAAATGTCCAGACGGGCCTGACAGGCCTGCTGCAGTGCGATCTCCATGATCTCTTCATTGATACCTTCAATTTTGATGTCCATTTGCAGCGCGGTCACACCCTGCTCGGTTCCGGCCACTTTAAAGTCCATATCACCCAGGTGGTCTTCATCACCCAGGATGTCGGTGAGCACAGCAAACTGATCACCTTCTTTCACCAGACCCATGGCAATACCGGCAACCGGTGCTTTTAACGGCACACCGGCATCCATCAGGGCCAGCGAGGAGCCACACACAGAGGCCATGGAGCTGGAGCCATTCGATTCCGTGATTTCCGAAACCACACGCACGGTATAGGGGAAGTCTGACTCAGAGGGCATCATTGCCTGCACGCCACGCTTGGCCAAACGGCCATGGCCGATTTCACGACGCTTAGGCCCACCCATGAAACCTGCCTCACCCACACAGTAGGGAGGGAAGTTATAGTGGAACAGGAAGCTGTCGCGGTACTCGCCTTCCAGGCTTTCAATGATTTGCGCATCCCGTGTGGTGCCCAAAGTCGCGACCACTAAGGCTTGAGTTTCACCGCGGGTAAACAGCGCCGAACCATGGACTTGAGGCAGCACACCGACTTCAATGGTCAGCGGACGCACGGTTTTGTGGTCACGTCCATCAATCCGTGGAGCACCGCTGATCACATTGTGACGCACGATGCTTTTTTCCAGCTTGGCAAAAACATCACGCACAGCCTCTTCGCTTGGCGCTGATTCAGCATCGGTACACAGCTGAGCAATCACCTGCTGGCGAACCTGATCCAGCTGCGCATAACGCGCCATTTTATCCGTGACCTGGTAAGCCGCCTTGATGCCTTCTTCAGCCAGCGGACGCACCAGGTTTTCGGTCACTTCATCCTTGGCCGCAGGCTGCCAGTCCCAGGCGGGTTTGGCGTTCTCAGCGGCAAAGGTTTTGATCGCCTGGATCGGTGCCTGCAAGGCCTCATGGGCAAACAGGACCGCACCCAGCATCTGGTCTTCAGTCAGCTCTTTGGCTTCGGACTCAACCATGAGCACCGCCGACTCGGTGCCAGCTACCACCATGTCCAGACGTGAGTTTTCCAGCTGGCTGCTGGATGGGTTGAGAATGTAGCCCTGGTCGTCCAGGTAACCAACACGGGCGGCACCCAGCGGCCCCATGAATGGAACACCTGAAATGGCCAGCGCTGCCGAAGCACCGATCATGGCCGCAATATCCGCTTCAACACCGCGCTCGGCTGAAACCACGGTACAAATGATTTGCACCTCGTTCATGAAGCCTTTCGGGAAAAGGGGGCGGATCGGACGGTCAATCAGACGAGAAATCAGGGTTTCTTTCTCGGTTGGGCGGCCTTCACGCTTGAAAAAGCCGCCCGGAATTTTACCGACTGCGTAGGTTTTTTCTTGATAAAACACGGCCAGTGGAAAGAAGTCCTGCCCAGGGTTGACGTCTTTTTTCGCCACGGCAGTACACAGCACGCTGGTTTTATCGATGGTCACCAAGACCGCGCCCGTTGCTTGGCGAGCAATACGCCCGGTTTCCAGGGTGACCTGGCTGTTTCCATACTGGAAACTGATTTTTTTTGCTTCAGGATTCACAAATTTTTCCTTTCTATAAATGTGGGTCGCCATTAATTAGCCCCGATATGATACGCCTGATTGCGTGACAAACAAAGTCACGGGACGGTTTTACCCCCTAAAACGCAAACGCCCTGCACTAAGCAGGGCGTTGATTGGGTAAAACCGATGAATTAACGGCGCAAACCCAAACGCTTGATCAAGTCACCATAGCGGCTAACATCTTTGCCTTTGAGGTAGTCC
>SKHR01000007.1 GCA_007116865.1 Marinospirillum sp.
GCAAAAAAGTCAGCGGGGTGGCTTCGTGTTATATTTAAAAAAGCCCAATCGGCACTGAACCTTCTATTTTTGAATCACCGGAGAATGCCATGACACTGCAACCTGGAGCGCCCGCCCCTGACTTTGAAGCCCAAGCCACCAGTGAACAGCGCGTTTGCTTGGCCGATTTAAAAGGACAACAAGTCGTCATCTATTTTTACCCCAAGGACAGCACCCCCGGATGCACCACCCAGGGCGGTGATTTTCGGGATCTGCACGATCAGTTCACCGCCGCCAATACCGTGATTTTTGGGGTGTCTCGTGATTCCTTGCGCAGCCATGAGAACTTTAAAGCCAAGCAGGGTTTTCCTTTTGAGCTGATCAGCGATCCCGATGAAACCCTGTGCCGCCTTTATGATGTGATCAAGCTGAAAAAACTCTACGGCAAAGAACACCTGGGCATTGAGCGCAGCACCTTTTTGATCGATGCCCAGGGCAACCTGGCGCAAGCGTGGCGTAAGGTCAAGGTGCCGGGGCATGTCGCTGAGGTGTTGGAAGCCGCTCAGGCCTTGCATCAAAAATCCATCTGAGCCTGTAGGGTTTCCAGTGTTTTACGCCGTTCGCGCAAACCCGCCTGCACACTCCAGGGCTGGTTTTCTGCTTCGGCCTGAGACTGCGCCAGATCCAGTTGAGTAAAGGCGGCACGGAAGCGGCCGGTCAACTGGAAAAACTCTGCCCGCGCTGTATGCAGCTGTACATGACGCCCGGCCTTACCGGCGGCCTCGGCCAGGTGATACCAGACCTGAGGGTCTTCCGGGCGTTGCTGCGAAAGCCGCTGATAAATTTGCCGCGCCTCATCCCACTGCTGCTGATCCCAGTGCCATTGCGCCAGCAAAAACAGGCCGGGCGCGTAACTGGGCGCATAAAGCAGCAAATCATCCAGCGCCTGGCGGGCGGCCTGCCAGGCTTCGGCCTCAACCAGCATTTCCGCTTGTAAATAACGCGGCAGCAGCCACTCCGGCTGCGCATCGATCAGGCGTTGCAGAGTCTCGCTGGCAGCCTCTGAATCTCCCTGCTCACTGGCGGCGATGGCTTCTAAATAGGTTTGCACGGAGGCATCCAACTGGCTGCGCTGCAACCAGGCGCGAACTTCACCGGTGTCTCCAAGTTGATGGCGCAACACCCGTGCACGGATCAGTGGGTAATCACGGCCCGGCTGCGGCCCTTGCGCTGCACTCAGTTGATCGGCACGCGACCAGGCATCGGCCACTCGGTTTTCAGTCAGCGGGTGTGTCAGCAAAAATTCCGGCATTCGACCTGAAGCATTGGCAAGGCGCTGCATCTGTTCAAACATGCGTGGCATGGCATCAGCAGGAAAACCGGCGGCGACCAGAGTTTCCATACCGATTCGGTCGGCTTCCTGCTCATAACTGCGGCTCCAGGCCAGCTGTTGCTGAATGCTGGCTGCCTGGGTGCTGGCAATCGCAGCCACTCCGGCATCCGCATGCCCCTGGCTGGCAACCAGTATCCCGGCCAGCAATCCGGCCAGGGTGGCCCACTGCGCACCTCTGGCTGCTTCGACGCGACGAGCAAAGTGGCGCTGACTCAGGTGCGCGAGTTCGTGAGCAAGTACCGAGGCGAACTCATCCTCATTGGGCGCAAACACAAACAGGCCGGTGTGAATGCCAACGATGCCGCCGGGAACGGCAAAGGCGTTGAGCTGAGGCCGATCCACCAATAATAGAGAAAGGTCGCGCTGTTCCAGATGTCGCTCATGGGCTGCCAGCTGGCTGAGCAGATTTTCTGCATACAACTGCACCAGGGGGTCTTCGTACATGGATTGGCTGGCGCGAAACTGACGCATCCAGGCCTGACCCAGGTGCTTTTCTTCATGCAGGCTGATGCTGTAGGTACTGGCATGCCCCAGCGAGGGTAAAGACTGGCTATCCACGGCCTGCAAAGAAACAGGCATCCACACTAAAACCAGGCTCAACAACCCTAAAATGAGTGCTTTAAAATGACCAACCCAGGCATGACTAGCGGGCATAGATGAGACCTGTTATCTTGCTAAACCAATTCAATACGCACAGGCAGTGCGGCTCATGGGTTTGACCACCAAATACCAATAAAGATCATGACGGCTTCAAACAACAACTACAACCCGGTACATCATCAGCGACTGGATGCTTGTCATCTCAGTTGCCCGCTGCCTTTATTGCAGGCTAAACAAGCCCTGGCTCAGATGCAAACCGGCGAGGTGTTATGGGTACTTGCTACTGACCCCGGCTCATGGCAGGATTTTGCCAGTTTTGCCGAACTCAGCGCCCATACCCTGCTGGAGCGCCAGCAGCTTGGCGATACCTACCATTTTTTAATGAGCAAAGGCTGAAACATGTCGATTCGTAACCTCCTGTCCAGCTGGCTCAATCGCTACTTCTCTGATGAAGAAGCGATCATTTTTGCAGTGCTGCTCACCCTGTTTTTTGTGGTGCTGATCTTTTTTGGTTCGATGCTGATTCCTTTTTTGACCGCGATCGTGGTGGCTTATCTGCTGCAAGGGCTGGTCAAACA
>SKHR01000084.1 GCA_007116865.1 Marinospirillum sp.
CCGAGGGTGTCGTTGACGTTTTTGAAGCGATCCAGATCCAGAAACATCAGTGCCAGTTGATCTTTTGAGTCCGTGCCAATGCTGTTGATGGCAACCTGTAAGCGGTCTGTCAGCAAGCTCCGGTTGGGCAGTTGTGTGAGCGCATCGTAGTAGGCCTGATGACGAATATGGGCTTCTGCTTCTTTACGTTTGGTGATATCCGAAAAGACGGAGACAAACTCCTGGATTCGCCCTTGATTATCCCGAATCACAGCAATCGATAGCCACTCAGGATAGGTTTCACCATTTTTACGCCGATTCCAGATTTCACCAGACCAGGCATCCTGATGTAACAGGCTATTCCACATAGTCTGGTAGAAGGCACGCTCATGCCGTCCTGAGCTCAGCAGGCTTGGATTATGACCAACGACTTCATCCAGCTCGTAACCCGTGATTCGGGTGAAGGCCGGGTTGACTGTCTTAATATGGCCTTGGGCATCGGCGATCATGATGCCTTCATTGGCCGTTTCAAAAACCACTGCGACCATGCGCAGCTTGTCTTCAGTTTCTTTGCGCCGAGTGATATCCGTGCGTACACAGACCAGCCCTCCCTGTGAAGTGAGGCTGTCACTGGCCAGTAGCCAGCGACCATCCGGGGTTTGCTCTGTATAAGCGTGGGAGCGCTGACGATGGAAATGGGGCGTGTCCTCGGTTTTAAGTCCTGCTTGCTGGTGTGCGGCAAGAATCGAAGACCAGTTGTTTTGATCCAGATCGGTCAGCCAAGGGTAACAGGCTTGCCAAGGCTGGTTGTAAAGCAGTAACTGTCCGCGACGGTCGAACAGTGCAAAGGCCTCAGACAGGCTGCCAACCGCGTCCCGTAAAAGCGCATGGGCCTGCTCGGTTTTGTGTTTGGCAAGATTGAGACGGTAAAAAGTCAAACCTAACAGGCTTAACAGCAGCAAGGTGAAGAAGAGTAAAACAAGGTTGAAGCGATCAGTACTCAGCATTCGCTGCAAGTGGAATTGGTTATAACTTTGCTCAATCTGTCGTAACTGCTCGGCGGTATCAATGGCACGGTAAGCCAAAAGATAGTGATGGATACGGTGCAAATGGTTTAAATTGCTTTTGGCATGATTGACAAAGGTGCGGAGAATCTCATCCTCATCTGCCTGCATTAAAGTAGCGAGCTGAGACTCAACGGTTTCCAGGCCTGAGGTGTCGCCAAACAAGTGGTATCGATAGAGCGCATTGAGTAACTGGCTGGCGGCAGGCTGCGCAGGGTGGTTTTGATCTTGCATCTGCTGAACCAGTCGAGGCAAATAAAGCAGTCCGTTATTGGTCAGAGCAGCGTAGAGTTTAATTTCCTCAAGCAGTGCTGCTTTTTGGTCTTGTAAATGCCAAAAGTCCTGAATTTTTGCGTAGGTTGAAGCGTCCTGGCGGGGACTGAACAGTCCAGAGTGGAGCAAAGGATGGCGGATTTCGTGCATGGCGAAATCCAGTTGTGTCAGTTCATCGTAAGACTGTCCGCTGCCACGCGCAATTTGTAGTGCTTGCTCGTCTATACGCGCAATCAAATCACGGGCCTGTAAAAAGGTATTGAGTCTGGCAGTGTGATCGGCGTGGTTGATGGAACGAGTCTGGGTGAACAGCACCAACAGTACCAGTGTGATCAGCACCAGCAGTGCCATAAATAACCGGGCAGATAATTTCATCGCTGTGAAGCGTCCATCAGGGGATGGGTTCCCAGCAAAGACTCAATGAACAGTCGTATGAAATAAGCATCTTCCTCAGGCATTGAGCGCCCTAATTGATAGCGAGCCATCATCGTGATTGCCTCCTCCAGTCCTTCGGCACTGGCATCATGAAAGAAATAGCGATTGAGTGCCGCTGTCCTGAGTCCGGGCACTTTAAATACATGGCGATGATCCGGGTTGCCGGTCACATTGTAACGGCCAAGATCGGCTTGTGAAATGGCATCCCCTTTGTTGGCAAAATAACTTTCCAGTGAGCCCATCCGCGCATACATGTTTCCGCCAGCATTTATGCCCTGGTGACAGCTGATGCAGCCGTAACTTTTGAATAAGTCAAAGCCGTGGCGCTGCTCTGCTGTCAATGCGTTTTCATCGCCTTTCAGCCAGCGATCAAAGGGTGCGTTCTGGGTGATCAGGGTGCGCTGAAAGTCAGCCAGTGCCGAGCGAATTGTTTCAATACTCAGGCCTTGTTGTGGATAGGCTTCACGAAATAACCCTGCCAGCTCTGTGTCGGCTCTTAATCGGGGCAGGATGGTGGCCCAGTCCGTATCCATTTCCAGTGGATGATGAATCGGACCATCGACCTGCTCTTCGAGTGTGCGTACTCGACCGTCCCAAAATTGCACAAACTGAAGCGCCGCGTTATACACCGTTGGGGTACGAATTGAGCCGGCCTGTTGATCCACCCCGAGTGAAAAACGGAGCTGGTCTGCACCATTGTCTGACAGGTCGTGGCAGGTCGCGCAGCTGACGGTTAGGTCGCGGGAAAGGCGAGGATCATGAAACAGCTGATGCCCAAGGCGATACACTGCTTCAGGAATCTCGGGTGCCTGGGGCAGGGGGTGGATGAGTTCGGTTCTGGACGTGTCGGCTTCTAGCCCCTTGCCATCAAGGACCAAAAAACAGACAGCGCCGAATAGCAGGATAGAAAAACGCATTGACTGACCACAAAATTGATCTGAGTAGATATGGTAACAAATCCACACACTGAAAATAAGCTTTATCCAGTGCTGCTCATGACAACCTGGTTGCGTCCCTGGGCTTTAGCTTGATATAGCGCATCATCAGCGAATTTCAGTAAGGCTTGTGAATCTTGGTGAGTGATCACTTGCGCAACACCGCCAAGGCTGATGGTCAAGTGGTCTGCAATCTGAGAATGCTCGTGAGGGTAGCGCATCGACTCAATCGCAACGCGCATGGCTTCAGCAATTTCTAACACACCCGCAGCATCAGTATTTGACAAAATGACGGCAAACTCTTCCCCCCCGTAACGAGCCAGAAGATCCCCAGGGCGGTTGAGCACGGCTTTTAATGTACTGGCAACCTTGGCAAGGCACTCATCGCCCTTGCCGTGCCCATAGTGATCGTTAAAAGGTTTGAAAAAATCAATATCCAGCATGAGCAGGCCTAATGGCTGGTTATCTCGCTGGTGGCGTTTCAGTTCAGCACTCAGGGTGGTGTCAAATAAACGTCGATTAGCGACCTGGGTGAGTCCATCAACATGGGACATTTCTTCAAGCAAATCCGTTTTTTGCTTTAAGCTCATATGATTACGGACTCGTGACTTGACTACATCGGGGTGGAAGGGTTTGGTGATATAGTCAACGGCACCCAAGTCCAAGCCATAGGTTTCATCACTGACTTCATCCAATGCGCTGATAATGATCACCGGAATGCGACTGGTAACCGGGTCATTTTTAAGCGCTCGACAGACGGCATAACCATCCATCTCCGGCATCACAATATCTAATAGAATAAGATCAGGTGGATTGTCACCTCGCGCAATAGCCAATGCTTTTACACCCTGGTTGGCGACTTGAATGGTGTAGTCATCCTTTAATAGATTGGCCAACTGTTTGATATTGGCGGCCTGGTCGTCAACAATCAGGAGGCTTTGTTGACGGTTGAGCTCGCTGGGGGTCACAGGCGGCAGCACTGGCTCTAGTGGCTCACGTTCAACTTGAATGGTTGCTTTAGCCTGCACAGACTGGGTGCTGAGCCAGGGCTTGAGGTGGGCAAAGAGCTGTTGAAAGGTAAAGGGTTTGCCGAGGTGATCATTCATTCCGGCCTCTATTGCCTTATGGCGATCTTCCACCATGGCAGCGGCGGTTAAGGCAATGATCGGAATCTCTGGGTTAAAGCGACGAATTTCTTGAGTGGCTTGATAGCCATCCATGACCGGCATTTGAATGTCCATGAGAATCAAATCAAAAGAGCCGCTGCGAGCTTTTTCCACCCCTTCAGCACCATGATTAGCGAGGGTGACTTGAAGCCCCATCTGCGTTAGCTGTGATTCAACAACGGCCTGATTGATGGGATGATCTTCGACCACGAGCACCTGCTGGGCGCAAAAAAGCTCCTGGGTGTCATCTACCGGTTCAGGATTTTTTTGCATCAGATCACACAAAGCATCATGCAAACCTGAAGGGTGGATGGGTTTGGCAAGGTACTTGATGTCATCTTCATCAAAAAACTTGATTTCAGACTGGTCATAGGCGGATACCATCAGCATGGCGGGGAGCTGATGGTTCAATCCGGCCGCTTGTACCCGCTGCTTAATGCTGCGTAGTGCGCTGAGTCCATCAAGCTTGGGCATTTCCCAGTCCATCAGAATCAGGTCAAAAATTTTGTTTTCCTGCATCTGCCGATCAAACAGGGTGACGGCTTCTTCGCCATCCCCGGCCTCTGTGACAACAAATTGCCAAGCCTGTAAAATTTCGCGCAGGACTTCACGGGTGATGGGCTGATCATCAACGACCAGTGCATGGCATTCTCGTCCATGACAGTTAAAACGTTTTTTTTCTCGGGTTTTGACTGATTGAGGTGCAGCGGAAACGGGTAAAGAGAGCTTGAATTCAAAGCAACTGCCAACCCCGGCCTCACTGTGAATTGTGATTCCTTCGCTACCCATGAGCTGGAGCAGTCGTTGACTGATGATCAGCCCCAGCCCCGTGCCACCATAACGGCGTGTGTTCGATGTGTCTGCTTGACTAAATGCCTGAAAAAGACGGTTTTGCTGCTCAGGTGTTAAGCCAATGCCCGTGTCCTGAATACTGAATAACAGCTGTGCTTCCTGCTCCTTGTGTGAAAGGCACTTGATGGTCAGTCGTACCATCCCTTGCTCGGTAAACTTGATCGCATTGCCAATCAAGTTGCTCAACACCTGAATCAAGCGCTTGATATCCCCAAGATACCACTCAGGAATATCCGGCTGTTGATGTAGTATCAGTTCGAGCTTTTTTTGACAGCTCGGCAAGGCAAACAGCGTGGCGAGGTGTTCAACCAGTCGACTCAATTTGAAAGGGTCTTGCTGGGTTTCTACTTCACCGGCCTCTATCTTTGAAAAATCCAGCAGATCATTGATGACACCTAAAAGCAGCTCCCCAGAGCGATTAATTTGTTCGTTGCGCTGGTGTGCATGGCTTGGAAGGTTCTCATTGAGCTGTAGCTCACTCAAACCAATGATCGCATTCAGTGGTGTTCTGATTTCATGGCTGATGTTGGCCAAAAACTCGGACTTAGCCCGGTTAGCTGCTTCGGAGGCTTCTTTTGCCTGTATAAGCGCTGCATTAAAGCGCGTTCGTTCTTCAAACACCTCAGTCAGATCGATGGCAACCGCTGCCAAGTAGGCTGGCCGTCCTTTGTCCCGAATCACCATGCCACTCATTAGCATGGGGAAGGCATGTCCGTCTTGATGTTGATGCCAGACCTCCGTAGGCGGAAAAACCCCCTTTTCATTTAACTGCTCAAGCAAGGCCTCAACTTGGCTCATTTGTTCGGCATTATGAAAAACAGGAATGAACTGGCCGATGACCTCTGTCACACTTAAACCATGAATCTCAGCAAAGAAAGCGTTGGAGTAGGTTATTTTTCCGGTCAGGTCAGCAATTACGGAGCCATATAAAGAGTTTTCAGTGATGCTTTTAAAGCGCAGGGCATCCTGCTCTGAGTTGTGACGCTTGATCATTAAAATGAGCAAACTAAGGCACAAGCCAGCAGTGACAAAAAAGCCCCCCAAAAGAAGATACAGGGTCAAACGATTGCGTGTGGTGATTTCAGCCGTTTGTTGCTCAACCATCTGCTCCAGGCGTTCTTGATAGTGCCACATTCCATGATCCAAATTGCGCCCAGGGGTGATGTCATGAACTGTTGATAGCAGCCGGTTTTTCCCATCGACCACATAAGGGCGAGAGTAGACTTCAACCGTGCGAATATCATGGTTAGCCAGGAGGTGACGAAAAATAAAGTAACTACGACCCTCTTGTGAGGCTAGCTGTATTTCTTCATTCACCTGGCCAGCTGTCAGGGTGTTAAGGTCATGGACACTCAGGCGATGGAAGGTTTCAGCGTCATAGCCGTAAAAATCAATTGCAGCGGGGTTGACCTCAAGAATACGGCCGCTATCAGAGTCAACCCAGAACATGGGGGTGCCATGGCTCTGAAAGTACTCATCAAAGTCGATCGAGGCTTGCAGTGAAAAAGGCAATAAAAAAAGGCACCAGAGAAGTGTGCGAACCGCCCGTGTTTTATGGCGTTTGCATTGATCAGCAGGCATCAGGTTAGTGCTCCTCTGGAGAATGAGGGCTGGTGAGTGTTTGAATCAGCGCAGTAAGCTCTTGACTGGCCTGGTCGAAATCAAAGTATTCAAGCGCTTGTGTAATCGCCAGCCAAGCGGCTTGGTTGGCAGGTGGAAGCTGCTGAGCCAGCCGGGTTAACAACGCATCGTCAATATATTCGCTGTTGTTGACAGCCTCTAATAATCGGCTGAGCTCTGCATGCAATGTACTCGGTGGCGCGATGGTGCCATCGTTGCTTTCGGTGACAGCAGGGTTGGTGCTTGCTGCTTGCAACCATTGAGTGACCGCCTTGCGGGTTGTTTCCAAGCTGGCGGAGAATGCGTCAATCAGGCTGGCTGGAGGCAATCGCTCTTGCTTGAGCAGCCGATCTAACTCGGTTGTGAGTTGGGTGAGATGTTTCAGTGCCAGATTGCCGCCCAAGCCTTTTAAGGTGTGTGCTTTGAGTTGTGCAGCAGAAAAATCCCCCGTTTCAGCACTGGTATCAAGCTGATTCAGCTGGTTGGGCAGTGCGCCAAACTCGGTTTCAAGCTGGGTGAGAAATAGTCCTAAAAGCTTGGTGTAAAGCGCGTGATTGTTATTCAGCATTGCCAGCCCTGCTTCAACATCTATATAAGCGGGCTCACCTTGAGTCGAGCTGGCTGTGGCGTTGCTTGCGAGTGTTGGCTTTTCACGTGCGCTTGAGGAATCGGGCGTCTCGCTCTGCAACCACTGCGATAATACCTGGTGTAACTGACATAGCTCAATGGGTTTGCCCAGGTGATCATCCATGCCACAAGCGAGGGCTTTTTGCTGGTCCTCTGTCATCGCAGCGGCGGTGAGTGCGATGATCGGTGTTTGATAACCCAAGGCGCGAATCTTTTGGGTGGCCTCATAGCCATCCATGACAGGCATCTGAACATCCATTAACACCAAATCAAAGTGCTCTTTTTGAATCGAATCCACCGCCTCTTGTCCTTGAGATGCCAGCGTGGCCTCCAGTCCGAGTTGCGCCAGCTGAGAGAGGGCGACCTCCTGGTTGATCGGATTGTCTTCAACCAGCAGCACACGACCTTGAAGCGCCTTGTGAATATCTTGCGGCTGGGCGGCTTGATTGAGCAGTGCCTGAGTTTCTTCGGTAGAGCAGGGGGGTAAGGGGAGTGCAAAATAAAAAGTGGCCCCCTGGTCCAGTGTGCTCTCGACTTCGATGCCCTTACCCCCCATGGCAAGCACCAGTTTTTGGCTGATCACTAGACCTAGCCCTGTGCCACCATGCTGACGGCTAATACTGGTATCGGCCTGAGAAAAGGCTTTAAAAAGGCGATGCTGTTGCTCAGGGCTGATCCCTATGCCTGTATCCTGAATGGCAAACTTCAGTTGAGACGGGTTTGGAGTGTCGACCTGATGCGAAACCGTCAAGGTAACCTTGCCCTGAGCGGTGAATTTAAGCGCATTGCCTAGCAGATTAGTCAAGACTTGGCGTAAACGCAGCTCGTCACCCAGGTAGGCATGAGTGATCTGCGGGTCGGCATGAAAATCCAGCTGGAGTTGTTTGTTATTGGCGGTCTGCTTAAACAGACTGTGCAGGTTGTCCAGCAGGCTGGGTAATAAGAAGGGTTGATGCGTGATCTCCAGTTTGCCCGCTTCGATTTTGGAAAAATCCAAAATATCATTGATGATGCCCAGCAGAAGACGCCCTGATTGGTAGATTTTGCCTAAGCGATCACGCAGCACCGTGATGTTTTGCTCTTCCGTGCTGAGTTGGCTGAGCCCAAGAATCCCGTTCATTGGGGTGCGTATCTCATGACTCATATTGGCTAAAAATTCGGATTTAGCGCGGTTGGCTTCATCCGCCATCGCTTTGGCGTGTTTGAGTGCTTTTTCATATTCAATGCGTTCGGAAATATTGCTGCAAAACGCGATAAAGCCAACACCTGGCAGATGAACCCCATTAAATGAAACTGGGACTAGATGTCCTTGTTGATGTTTGAGCTGGATTTCTGTTGTCACCTTGGTGTCAGCCAGCATCTGCTTCATCAGTGCCTGATGAGTCGCCTCCTGCCCTGGAGGGGTAAGAACAGCAAGGGTGAGGTTGAGCAGGGCAGCTTCTGAATAGCCGACCAGTTCAGACGCGGCCGGGTTGACCTGTAGGTAGCGACCGTTTAAATCGGTCACAAAAACACCAATACTTGATTGCTCCATGAAAAGTTGCAGGCGCTGCTCGGTTGTTTTTTGTTTTTCCAGCAGCTTTATTTTGACCAGTGCCAACTCAATGAGCTGTGCAACCGAAGCGATGAATTCTTTGTCGTCATCGTCCAGCTCAACCTTTTGACTGACCCAGTTAAAGGCCAATAGCTGGTAACCCTCGGTGGTGAAGCTAAAGGGATACCAGTAAAGGCTTTTTATATTCATCTGCTCATGCAAGGTCTGAGCAGCTTGTTCCTGGAGCAGTTCGGGGTGAATCTGATCCTGGTGGCTGATCAACCAGTCGCGTTGTTTGAACATCCATTGCGCCCCTGCCTCAAATACCTTGAGCGGGTAGGTTCCCAGCGTTGAAGAGATATCCGCATTGTGCTCATTGTTTAACCACTCGTTTTTGCCCTGGATTTCTTGATTGAGTAGGTCAATTTCATAGACGAGCGCGCGGTCAGTAAAAAGAGCTTGTCCCATTTGCTGACAAGCAGTTTGTAAAATCTCGGCTGGATTGTCCTGACTGGCAATGGTCAGTGCCAGCTGATCAAGCGCATAACGGTGACGTGCGACCTTGGCTTGCAACTTTTCGGCTCTGTCCTCCGCTTGCTTTTGTTCAGTGATATCACGGTCGCTGCCACGATAGCCCAGTCGTTGTCCTTGTTGATCAAGAATCGGGTAGCCATCGGTCATCACCCAGACAAGATGACCCTCCTGGTGTTGAATCGGGTTTAAGTGGCGCTTGATGGTTTTGCCCGACTCCATCATGGCGAAGGCTTCACGTTTAAAGGTGTCGCGGCTTTCTATAGGGTGAAGATCATAAAAGGTTTTTTTGCCCACCAGTGTCTCAGGTGGGTAGCCCCACACTGATTCACTGAGGGGGCTGACATAGGTGTAGGTGCCAGCAAGATCAACCTCCCAGATCACGCTGCGGCTATGCTCCGTGATCTCAGTTAAGCGCCGCTCGCTTTCGATCGTCGCCTGCTGTGCAGATTTGAGCGCAGAAATATCCTGAATGATCGACCAAATGACAGGGCGATTATCCGGGGTTTGGGTTTTGAATCCATGAAGTAAAACTGGGTAGCGACTGCCGTCTTTACGAATATATTCCTTCTCAAAGGGGCCGTAGCGGCCTGTGGCCTGCATCGACTCAAGCTGTTTGGCTTCTTGAGCTTCATACTCTTTCGGTGTGACCTCCCAGTAACTCAGCTGGGCAAACTCTTCGGGTGTATAACCGGCTGGTTCGTTGATGGCGGCATTAAA
>SKHR01000120.1 GCA_007116865.1 Marinospirillum sp.
ACCCTGTTTCTCGGCAGCCAGGCCCTGCAGGTGCGACCCGAAGCCAGTTTTGAAAAGCTGATTCCACTAAGCCACCCCTATATTGAAAACCTGATGGAACGCCAGGAAGACCTGCGCGGTCTGGGCAATGCGGTGCGGATCGCTGTCACGGTCGAACACCCGGATCAGGATATTTTTTCTGCCGATTACATGCAGCGCCTGCAAGACATCTACGATGAAATTCGCTTTATTCCCGGCGTGGATCAGGCGCAGGTTCGCTCCTTGTGGAGTGCGGCGGTGCGCTGGACCGAAGTGACCGAAGAGGGTTTTGAAGGCGGCACCGTGATCCCCCCCACCTATGACGGGGGGCATCAAAGCCTTGATCAGCTCCGTGAAAACGTACTCAAGTCAGGTCAGGTCGGCATTCTGGTCGCCAATGACTTCCGCTCCACTATCATTCTTGCGCCCCTGGTTGAAAGCGTGGACGGCGAACCGCTGGACTACCAGGCTTTTTCTCATCAACTGGAAGAAGTGCGCGAGCGTTTTGCTGATGACCAGTTTCAAATCAAAATCATCGGTTTTGCCAAGCTGATCGGTGACCTGATTGACGGAGCCACCCTGGTTGCGCTGTTTTTCCTGGTCGCACTGGGTATCACCTTTGCCCTGCTGTACCTCTATTCGCGCTGCTTCAAAAGCTCGATCATTCCGCTGGCCTGCTCAGTGATCGCGGTGATCTGGCAGTTGGGGCTGCTCAAGCTCATGGGTTATGGCCTGGACCCCTACTCCATGCTGGTGCCTTTCCTGGTGTTTGCGATTGCCGTCTCCCACGGGGTGCAGGTGATCAACGCCATGGCGATTGAAGCCTCACATGGTCATGATCGACTGATGGCCGCCCGCCTGGCCTTCCGGGGCCTGTATGTGGCCGGCATTCTGGCGCTGGTCTCTGATGCCATCGGCTTTATGACCCTGCTTTTCATCGATATTCAGGTGATCCAGGAGCTGGCTGTTGCTGCCGCCCTTGGGGTCGCGGTGATCATCCTCACCAACCTGATTTTGCTGCCACTGGTCATGTCTTATTTAGGGGTTGGCAAAACCAGCGTGATCCGCGCCGAGCGCAAGCGCCAGGAAGTGTCCAAACTCTGGCACCGGGTTTCGTTTTTCAGCCATAAATCCGTCGCGCCCTGGTCTTTGCTGGCCGCCCTGCTGCTGGGTGTGCTGGGTTTTGCGGGCAGCGCCAACCTGCAAATTGGTGACCTTGACGAAGGTGCGCCAGAGCTGCGCCCGGACTCTCGCTACAACCTGGACAACGCCTACATTACCCGCAACTACGCCACCAGCGCGGATGTTCTGGTGGTGATGGTGGAAACCCCAGAGCAAGGCTGTGTTGCCTACGAAGCGCTGGAAGCCGTGGATCGGTTTGAATGGACACTGCGCAATGTGCCCGGCGTTCAAGGCAGCATGTCACCGGCACAAATCACCAAACGCGTGATCGCCGGTTTCAATGAAGGCAACCTCAAGTGGGAAACCCTCTCACGCAACCAGTTTGTCCTCAATCAGGCCATGAGCAACCTGCCTGCGGGCATGATCAACAACCAGTGTGACCTGCTACCTGTGATCTTTTATCTTGAAGATCATAAAGCCGACACCCTGGTCCGTGTCACCCGCGCGGTGGAAGACTTTGCTGCTGAAAACAACAGTGAGCACGCCGTATTCATGCTGGCCGCTGGCAGTGCCGGTATCGAAGCCGCCACCAATGAAGAAATTGCCCGCGCCCAGACCTTCATGCTGATTTTTGTCTACTCAGTGGTCGCCGCACTGGTGTTCATCACCTTCCGCTCCTGGCGTGCGGTGGTCTGCATCGTCGCCCCACTGGGACTGACCTCCGTGCTGTGTCAGGCACTCATGGCACAACTGGGAATCGGGGTTAAGGTCGCCACCCTGCCGGTGATTGCCCTCGGGGTCGGCATCGGTGTCGACTACGGCATCTACATCTACTCACGCCTGCGCCAATACCTGCGCGAAGGCGAAACCCTGCAAGATGCCTACTACCACACCCTGCGCTCAACCGGTAAAGCCGTCAGCTTCACCGGCCTGACCCTAGCCATCGGTGTCGGCACCTGGGTATTCTCACCAATCAAATTCCAGGCAGACATGGGTATCCTGCTCACCTTCATGTTCCTCTGGAACATGATCGGCGCACTCTGGCTACTCCCCGCCTTTGCACGCTACCTGCTCACCGATCCCTCTAAGGCCTGATCAAAATGCCCGGCAAAAGCCGGGCATTTTTTGGCTCGCTACGCTCGCAATGACGGGACTAGCAAACGTTGTCATTGCGAGCGCAGCGAAGCAATCTGTTTTAGAGACCCAAAGCCGCTGTGCCTGGGTAACCCTGTCAAAAAGTGATACTATAGTGACACTATCAGTCTGATTCAGGGTGAGTCCTTGACTGCTCCCCTCCCTGAAGGAAGGGGATTCCCAATTCACTGAGAACCGGACACAGGTGCTTGACCTATGCCACTTACATTCTCTCCAAGGGCTAACACCGCCAGCCCGGCGGCTTTA
>SKHR01000227.1 GCA_007116865.1 Marinospirillum sp.
GTGCCGGTGTTGGTAAAACCGTTAACATGATGGAGTTGATCCGTAACATCGCGATCGAGCACAGCGGCTACTCGGTATTTGCCGGGGTTGGTGAGCGTACGCGTGAAGGGAACGACTTCTATCACGAAATGAAGGACTCCAACGTACTGGATAAGGTGTCCTTGGTTTACGGTCAGATGAACGAGCCTCCCGGCAACCGTCTGCGTGTGGCCCTGACCGGTCTGACCATGGCGGAGAAATTCCGTGACGAAGGTCGTGATGTTCTGTTCTTCGTGGACAACATCTACCGTTACACCCTGGCTGGTACCGAGGTCTCTGCACTGCTGGGTCGTATGCCTTCTGCGGTAGGTTATCAGCCAACGCTGGCGGAAGAGATGGGTGTTCTTCAGGAGCGCATCACCTCTACCAAAACCGGTTCGATCACTTCCGTACAGGCCGTTTACGTCCCTGCGGATGACTTGACCGACCCTTCACCAGCGACCACCTTCTCGCACCTGGACGCGACCGTTGTACTGTCGCGTGATATCGCTTCTTTGGGTATCTATCCAGCGGTTGATCCTCTGGACTCAACTTCACGCCAGCTGGATCCTTTGGTTGTCGGTGTTGAGCACTATGAAGCAGCTCGTGGTGTACAGACGGTTCTGCAGCGTTACAAAGAACTGAAAGACATCATCGCGATTCTGGGTATGGACGAGCTGTCCGAAGAAGACAAGCAGACAGTTTCTCGCGCGCGTAAAATCCAGCGCTTCCTGTCTCAGCCCTTCTTCGTTGCTGAGGTCTTCACTGGTTCGCCAGGAAAGTATGTTTCTTTGAAAGATACTATCCGTGGCTTCCAGGGCATCCTCGACGGTGAATATGACGATCTGCCTGAGCAGGCTTTCTACATGGTCGGTTCGATTGAAGAAGCGGTCGAAAAAGCCAAAGGCATGAAGTAAGGTTGACATGACAACCGGGGGGATAACCCATGGCAATGACTATGCATTGTAATGTTGTCAGTGCTGAAAAAAAGCTGTTCGATGGCCGTGCAGAAATCGTGGTCGCATCGGGCGTTCAGGGTGAGCTGGGTATTTTACCCGGCCACACCCCTCTGCTGACGGAACTTCAGCCGGGCACGGTGAAGATCAAAAAGCAGAGCGGAGAAGAAGAACTCATCTATGTATCCAGCGGCTTTTTAGAAGTCCAGCCGGATACCGTGACGATTCTTGCGGACTCTGCTGAACGCGCTGCGAACATTGATGAAGCGGCGGCCAAAGAGGCAGTAGAAGCCGCTCAGCGCGCGATGGCTGATCAGGCGGGTGAAATGGAGTACGCTCAAGCGGCGGCTCATTTGGCCCAGGCTGCGGCACAGCTGCGTACGCTTCAGCAACTGCGCAAAAAACTCGGCAAGTAACCCTTGCGGCCAACTTGCTTTGCAGGACCCAACAAGGCGGCTATTTAGCCGCCTTGTGTTTTTCCGTCATCAACAGGGCACAGGTGAAGAATGGATTGGCTGCAACTGATCGTTTTATCGCTGGTACAGGGATTAACGGAATTCTTGCCCATCTCCAGCTCTGCTCACCTGATCCTGGTTCCGGTTCTCACCCCCTGGGAAGATCAAGGCCTGGCGTTTGACGTTGCCCTGCATCTGGGCAGTTTGACCGCGGTGTGTGTGTATTTCCGCCATGAAATTCTCCGCATGTGGCATAGCTGGGTGCGCTCGATCCGCCTGCGTCAGCTCGATGAGGATGGGCGTTTAGCCTGGGCGGTGATTTTAGGTACCCTCCCGGTTGGCTTGGCCGGCATCACCCTGAACAGCTGGATCGCGACCGAACTGCGTGGCCCAATCGTGATGGCATTTACCCTGATCGGCTTTGGTTTGCTGTTGGGTTATGCGGACTGGCGTCAGCGAGGCCAAAAAAACGAATACCAGATGCGCTGGAAGGACGTTGCTGTCATTGCCGGTGCACAGGCCCTGGCGCTGATACCGGGCACCTCGCGTTCGGGCATCACCATCACTGCAGCCCTGCTGATGGGCATGAGCCGTGAGGGCGCTGCCCGCTTTTCATTTTTGCTCTCAATTCCGGTGATCGCGTTAGCGGGCCTGCTGGAAGTCGGCGGTTTGCTGCGTACACCGGAGCCAGTGGACTGGTCGGCTATTTTCTGGGGTGCGCTGCTGTCGGGCATCAGTGCCTATCTGTGCATCCATTATTTTTTGGCGTTCATTAAACGCATCGGCATGCAGCCGTTTGTGATTTATCGTTTGTTACTGGGTTTTTTATTGTTGTGGTTCTTTTGGTAGAGGATGAGAGTGATGCAAGTTCGTTCGCTTAAAACCGGTGTGGCTCTTGGGTTATTACTGCTTTTGCTCAGCGCCTGTGGCTCATCCACGCCTGATCAGCCCGCACGTTTACAAGGGCAGATTTTTGGCACCTTCTGGTTGGTGACCCTGCCAGGTGACTGGTCCAGCGAACAGCTCGAAACGCTGCGTGCAGGCATCCTTGAGCAGCTCAATGCGGTGGATGCCTCGATGTCGACCTATCGCCAGGACTCAGAGCTGAA
>SKHR01000154.1 GCA_007116865.1 Marinospirillum sp.
AGCCCGGCGGATGCCAAACGCTGGAACGCCTGGGCTGAGGCACAGGGTGTTCAGGTCTGGCTGCAAACAGCGGAAGGTCAACTGCATGACTTGCAGGGCAATGCAGCCAGCCCTTATCTTGAAGAAGAGGTGATGGGCCTTTCGATTCACTGGACCGCAGCTGACTTTATCCAGGTCAATGCCCAGATCAATTCGCGCATGGTTGAGCAGGCCATCGACTGGCTGGCGTTGAGTGGTCAGGAACGGGTGTTGGACTGCTTTTGTGGCGTCGGCAACTTCAGTCTTCCTCTGGCAGCTCGTGCTGCTCAGGTGGTGGGGATAGAAGGGGTGCAGGCCCAGGTTGAGCGCGCGCATGACAATGCCCAGCGACTGGGGTTGACGCAGGTCGAGTTTTATCAAGCCGATTTGAGCCAGGTGCATCCGTCCGAGGCCCGCTGGATGCAGGCTCACTGGGATGTGGTACTGCTTGATCCACCCAGAGCCGGGGCTGCCGGGCTGATGCCCTGGCTGGCTCAGGCTTGTCCCGCGCGAATTTTGTATGTCTCCTGTGATCCGGCAACCCTGGCACGGGATGCCGAGGCGCTAAAAGCGGCGGGTTACCGAATTCAGCGGGCCTCTATGATTGATATGTTCCCGCAAACCGGTCATACCGAAACCATGGTCTTATTTGAACACCTGGTTTAGCCCCGCATACTCGATTGATGGTCAATAAACGGAGAATAAAAATAATGCCCGACTCGATCCATCAGCAGCCAATTGAACAGCGAATTGACTGGTTGCTGCAATTAAGTCAAACCCACTCGCAGCACTTCTGTGATCCTGAGAACTATCTGGCGCGTGAAAGTTACCTGGCACGCCATCCCACCAGCATCATTGCGCTCAAGTGTATGGATGGGCGGATACACCTGCCCTATGCCACTCAAACTCCGCTGGGTATCGTTCGGCCTTTTCGTAATCTGGGTGGGATTTTTGATCTGGGCTGGCCCTATATGGGCGACCTGCTTGCTGACTCGGTCGGCACGGCCATCAATGCCGGGCGTCAGGTGCTGGTGATCATCACCTATCACTACTCGAAAGGGGATCCTCATCGGGGCTGTGCTGGCTTTAATTGTGACACCCAGGCGGCTCGTGCCCATGCTGAACAGATTCGCTCCCAGGTGGAGCAGATTTTTGGCTTGGGCCATCAGACGGTTTACCCCCTGGTGTGTGGTTTTGAAACCGATGAAGACGCGCTGATTTTGCATGGGCCTGAGGACAAACAGCTGGATGTGTCTACACTGGCGCTGGCGGATGAAAGCCGCTTGCCGGCCCTGGTCGGCAGTGTGCTGACCGACATGCCGCAGCGCATACTCAATGACCTGCTGCCTTTGGTGAAGGGCAATTTGCGCCATATTCATGCCCTGCGCCAAACCCAGCGAGAGCTGGATATTGAACACCGTGAATGGATGATTTGTGTAGGGCGGGGGTTTGATTTTTTACATGCGCCTAATGTGGCCTTGATCATTGGCCCTTACAGCCCGGATTTGTCCGACCCGATCCGCAAGGCCGCCGGCATCATTCGCGCCAATATGGACAAGGGGCGCATTCCTGGTGACGGGTTTTTACTTTTGTCTTCTGCGCCTTATGAACAGCCGGGGCCGGATCAGGCCAGAGCGGAGCTTAAAGCGCACTTTATGGCTGATTTTGCTGCCCAGGTCATTCGTCAGGCAGATCCGCAACTGGCTGAGAAGATGCGCCGTCACACCGCCAGTTTGCACTGGCCGACCCGGCGCTTGAATCTTCTGGATTCGCAGTGAACCTCAGTCGGGGTGGAAAATCCGCCCACTGATGACCACCTTGAGGGTTTTCACCGCCAGCAGGCTGATGATCACCGTAGTCACCGCCAGCATCAAATAGGCCAGGCCCTGGAAAAACGCCAGGCCGGTATGCTGGTAGTACACCTGGGTGGCGATGGTGAAAGCCGCCAGAGGGAAGGAGTAGGCCCACCAGGACAAATAAAAATCCAGATTTAAGAAGCGCTGGAACTGGGTCAGCAGCAACAGGGTGATGAAAAAGGCACTGAAGTAGAGCAGACGCGCAAAGTCATTCAATTCATTGCCGTTGAGTTGCAAGTAGGCCAAAAAGCCAACAGCCGGTGGGGCAATGAAAATAAACAGGGTGGGCAGCATTTTGACCGGCAGTGGTTCGTGAAACATTATCCGGTTAAAGACCAGTACCTTCAGCACAATCCAAAACAGCAAGCCAATCGCAAAATACAACCAGGCCACTTCCGCGAACCCATGCTGGACCCCGGCAATGGGCACCAGAATGTTACCCACCACCGGAATAAACCAGGCCGGTGTGCTGTGTTGTACCTTGAAATGGGTTTGATGCATCCATTGATTGAGCACATAGAGGGTCAGAATCAGGTGCAGGCTGGCCCCGCTGATCCACACCAGCATGGAGGCTGTGCGATGGACTTCCAGCAAGGCCATGGAAATCAAAATCAAACTGATCGAAAACGCCGGGAAAAAGCTGATTTTGATCGG
>SKHR01000198.1 GCA_007116865.1 Marinospirillum sp.
GCAAGAAAAAAGTCGGGCAGCTGACGCCCTGGCAGGGTGGTCAGGCTGCTTTGCTCTAGCCACAGGCGCAAAGGGGCCAGCAAGCCGCTCAAGGCCATGCCCGCTCCCAGCGCCAGAAACATCAGCGTGATCAGTGAGCGCAGGTTGCCGCTGGCCAGCAGTACCAGACTGCGCGCCCCGCAGGCATTGGCCATAGCCATACCGTAACCAAACATCAGACTGCCCAGTGCCAGGGCCGGGATAGAGACCCGGTCTCTGGGGTAAAGACTGCCATCCAGATGAATCCAGCCAAGGCTGAGCAGCAGTTGAGTGCCCAGCAAGGCACTGGCCATGGCCAGTAAAAAATGATTAAGCCGCATCCGCTGCTGTTTTTCCCACCAGTCAATCAAGCCGCGCAGCAGGCAAAAGCGCGACCACTGGGCCAGCAGGCCAAAAATCAGCCCAACCAGCCCAGTAGCCCAGAGCATCCCCGTCTGCGGATGCGCGGCAAGGTGATCCAACAGCGAAGTGATCAAGGCAGCGTGCCCCAGGTGTCTTGTGCGATCGCCTGATACCAGCCCACTGCATAAGCCGCTTCAGCCTGGCGGAAACCTGCAGGTGCTTCACTGGGGCTGAGTCCACCTGAGCCAGGCACAGAAATGACTTCACCGTCCTGTTCACGATAGACGCCAGCCACCGAAATCCCGTAATCCGGATCGATCAGGCTGTAGCAGGTGTTGGCCCAGTAAGGGTCAACCGGTGCTTCGCCGGTCAAGGAGGCGACGATGGCTGCTGCGACCACCTTGCCTTGGGCATTGGCCGTAAACCCGGACTTGGGCATGGGGGTGGCAATGCTGGCATCACCGATCACATAGATGTGATCGGCCAGGGTCGATTCAAAGGTGCGAGCCTTGACTGGCGCCCAGCCACTGGCATCGGTCAACCCGGTACGTTGGGCGATGATGCCGGCTTTTTGTGGCGGAACCACGTTGAGCACACTGGCCTGATGGCGTGTGCCAAACTCGGTTTCGACTTCTCTTTTCTCTGCATCGACGCGAACCACTCGACCATCACCAGACAAGCCGACCCACTCAATCCGGTCGCCATAACGCTCACGCCAGGCCTGAGTGAACAGCCCTTGTTTAGAGAAGTTGTCCTTGGAATCCAGGATCAACACCTTGGAGCGAGGTTTGTGCTGAGCGAAATAATGGGCGATCAGACTGGCACGCTCGTAGGGCCCGGGTGGGCAGCGATAGGGGTTGGCCGGTGCTGACAAGATGAACAGGCCGCCATCCGCCATATTTTCCAGCTGGCGACGCAGCAGCAGGGTTTGCTCACCGGCCTGCCAGGCATGAGGGGCTTGCTCAGCGGCAGCACGATCGTAGCCTTCAAGGGCGTCCCAGCGGATATCTATGCCCGGTGACATGACCAGGCGATCATAGCTCAGTGTCCGTCCTCCACCTAAGCGTACTTGCTGGGAAACTGGGTCCACATCTGTGGCATAGTCGTGAATCACACGGACGCCATAGGTCTGCTTCAGCTCTGTATACTGGTGTCCGATCGAAGCCAGGCTGCGTTCACCGGCCAGCACCAGATTGGAAAAGGGGCAGGTGTAAAAGGTGGTTTTCGGTTCAATCAGGGTGACATCCAGCGCTGGATGATAACGCTTGAGATATTTGGCCGCTGTTGCGCCACCAAAACCGCCACCGATCACGATGACCCTTCCAGCGGAGTGGCTGCCTAACCCTCGGGAGCCGCAGGCACTGAGCAGGCCTAGTGCTGAGGCGGCACCCGCCCCCTGAATCAATTGACGGCGGGAAATCGGTTTGCTCTGGCTCATCACTGGCCTCCACGATAAGGGGGTTGGCTGGCGAAATAGGCGGCCAGGGCTTGGAGTTCTTCTTCAGTAAAACCACGAGCGATGCGATCCATCACCGTGGTCTGTGGTTGTTCACCACGATGAAAGGCAATGAGTTGTGCCTCAAGGATACTGACCGGTCTTCCGGCAATGGAGGGAATGGCACCCGCCAATTGTCCTGAGGTGCCATGGCAGTTGGCACAGCTTCCGGCCATGACTTCTAGCTGGCGCTCCGAAGGTGCTTGCGCAACGAGTGGCTGGAGGGGCAGGAGCAAAATCAGGCTCGCGCCCAGGGCGGATCGAAATAATTTTAAAGGCGTCATGAAGTTTCTCTCAATCGCTCACACAAAGGGCAGATCCGTTCGATGGATTGAATCTGCATTCAGAGAGACTTTAAGAAAGTTTTTATAGTTCGTAAAATAATAAAAAAGAATTTTGATATTCTGTTATTGTTTAGTCGGCAAAGGCGCGCTCGATCACATAATCGCCAGCCTCACCAACCCTGGGTGAAATTTGGAACCCCCGCTGGTTCAGCAGGTCGCTCAGATCCTTGAGCATTGCGGGGCTACCGCAGATCATGGCACGATCAGTGGTGGGGTTGAGTTCCGGCAATCCCAGATCTGTTGCCAGGGCACCGGACTCAATCCGGTGTGTGATGCGCCCTGCATGAACAAAGGGTTCACGTGTCAC
>SKHR01000171.1 GCA_007116865.1 Marinospirillum sp.
GCCAACGCCTAGCAACCATGCTGGAGCAACTGGGTGGCGAAGTCTTTTATCCCAGCCTTAAATACTGTACCGACAACGGCGCGATGATCGCTTTGGCGGGCGCTCTGCGCCTTGCTGCGGGGCAGCAGGATGCCAATCCACCGGCCGCATTAAAAACCCGCTGGCCACTGGCGGAGCTTCCGCCTTTAAATCCCCGCTCAGCGCTCACCCAGGGAGGTGAATCCCATGCCTGATGCCATCTTGATCAACAACCTTAAGTTTCAAGCCAGCATTGGGGTGTATGATTGGGAAAAAACTCTGCGTCAGGATCTGGCGCTGGACTTAACCCTGCATCTCTGTTTAAAAAAAGCAGGGCAGACGGATGATTTAACTCACACCCTGGATTACGCGCAGATCAGCAGCCAGATGATTGCCCTGGCCAACCAGCGCCACTACAACCTGATTGAGTGTCTGGCCACAGATCTGTTGAGCGCCCTGTTTGAGGATTCGCGCATTGAAAGGGTCCAGCTGACTCTGCGCAAGCCTGGTGCCGTTGCAGCCGCAGACAGTGTAGGGGTGTATTTGGAAAGACACCGTGATGCCCGGTAAATCCAGGCAGGTCGCCTGGATCAGCCTGGGCAGCAATCTCAATCCTGAAGTGGAAATTCATCGCGCGCTCACACAACTTGAGCAAACATTTGGCAAGCTGACCCTGAGCCAGACCTACCGCTCTGAACCGGTGGGGCTAAACGTTGATCACTGCGCCCCTTTTCTCAACCTGGTGGCTGGACTGACCACTGAGCTAACGCCACAAGCCTTGGTGAAGCGACTCAAGGCCATTGAAGGACCAACACCTTCCCAAGCTCCGGCAAACCACTATTGCCGAGCGCTGGATCTGGATCTGATTTGTCTGGGCGCCTTTCAAGGCCACTTTGGACGCTTGGTCCTGCCCTACCCCAGCCTGCTCAAACATGACTTTGTATTGCGACCCATGGCCGAGCTAACGCCCCACCAGACGCCGCCCGGTTATGCGCTGTCCTATCAACAGCTCTGGCAACTCCATGCCCACGCCGATCAGCGAATGCAAGCGGTCGAACTGGACTGGCTACCTGGTGCGCCCAAATAATCCTCCAGCCAACGCGTGCGCTGCTGCTGCAGAGCGGCACCAATGGCGGGCCCTTCAAGCGATCGCATCACTGAGTCCGGCAAACGCTGCTGTTTAAGGGCCGCGATCAATTCACTCCACCACTGGACCGAAGGGATTGTACTCACGCGCGCCAGGCAGGCCAAAGCCCTGAGTGCCGGTTCTGGCTGACGCCAGGCATCCAGCGCCTGCAATAACGCCATCACCGCCTCCGCATCCTGAGCCTGAAGCCCAGGATGGTCGGCCAACTCAACCACCGAATGGATCAAGCGCGCGGCGGCATTTGGCAGGCCAAATGCCTGGCAAATAGCGGTCAACTCTGCCTGAGGACAGTGAACCAAATTCAGTGCCAAACGCTCGCCCCAGTCAGTACCGTCAAACGCCTGCAGAGGGTGAGTGGCCAACCAGTCGGACCAGGCAGGCCAGAGCTCACCAGTGGCTTGCACCTGATCCAGGCAGTCAATGAACACCTGGGGATGATCACTTTGCAAAGCGCGGCACAACTCCTGTAACACCCGCTCGCGGGCCAGATCCTGCAGTTCTCCCGCCTTGACCATTTGGCGCATCAAATCCAGGGTGTCCGCATCCACCTGAAAATCCAGCCCATGGAAACGCGCCGCAAAACGGGCGGTCCGTAATATACGCAACGGATCTTCAGCAAAAGCCGGGGAAACCGCCGTTAAGCGCCGGTCACGAATCGCCTGCTGTCCGCCATAGGGATCAATCAAACGCCCCTGGGCATCCTTGGCCATGGCATTGATGCTCAGGTCACGGCGCAACAAATCCTGCTCCAGGGTTACTTCCGGGCTGGCGTGCACCACAAACCCGGTGTAACCACGCCCCTGCTTGCGCTCTGTCCGGGCCAGCGCATATTCCTCCTGGGTTTGCGGATGCAGAAAAACCGGGAAGTCCCGCCCCACCGGACGAAATCCCGCCGCCAGCATGGCTTCAGGAGTCGCACCGACCACCACCCAGTCACGATCCGTGACCGGCAAACCCAGCAGTTCATCCCGAACCGCCCCACCGACCAGATAAATTTGCATCCAATGAGCCCTGAAAGTTGCCTTGACACTCTGTGCAGTCTACTTAAATGCCCCATGATGTACTAGAATAGCGGTAATCATGCTCGATCTAGGAGTCCACATGCTCAGCACTGCGCGCCTTTTTTTATTGATGCTGCTTGTCTTTTCACTGCTGGCTGGTTGTGCCCAGCCACGTCAGTCGCCTCCCGCAGAAGAACCCGTTCTGCTGCACCAGCTTGATCCGATTGTGATTCGCGTTGAGGGGTATGGTGCACCTGGGCGGGCAGACGTTGAACTCACGGAAACCCAGGCTCAACTATTAGCCATGCGTGCCTCGAAAATGGATGCGTATCGATCCCTCGCAGAAAGGGTGTACGGTACTCGGGTTCAAGGCAGCACAACGGTCCACAACCTCACTACCCGTGATGATACGCTGCGAGCTTATGTCGATAATCTGATTCGGGGTGCACGCGTGATTTCAGTGCAGCAACGTGAGGATGGCACCTATGTCACCCAAATGGAGCTGGTGCTGATGCCCAGAGCCCAGCACAGCCTGCTTGATGGCATGGGTGTCCCAGCAGGAAGCCAGCACAGCACGCCTTCGTTGCAGGGTGAGCGCAGCGGTCAGCTCAACCCGGCACCCGCCCAGCAGCCTGCTTCTCGCTACCAGTTGAACTGATATGATGCTTCGCCGTCTGCTTATCCTCTGCTGCCTTATCCTGGTTGCACTGCCAGCACCGGCCCAGTGGATAGAAGCCACTGGCAGTGCCATCATTCATCATCAGGATCTGGTGACCGCACGTCGAGCAGCCATTCGTGATGCATTACAACAAGCCAGCTTCCAGGGTGCTTTACACATCAACGGATTCCAAGCCATGTCTCAGGGGCAGATGCAGGCAGAAAACCTCAGCATCCAGACCCAAAGCAGCATCAGTGAAATCCAGGTGCTCAGAGAAAGAACCGAACAGGGCATGTTATTTGTCACCCTGCGTGCCCGACTGGAAAGCAGTGGCAGCTGCCAGTCTGGTCACTACGCCAATGGTTACCAGCGCAGTTTGGCCATCGGTCACTTTCACCTTGAGAAGCCCCTATCCGCCAATATGGGGGCTTTGCATGATGTGAGTGAGCGCTTGCCACGTGAGCTGCTGCAACGCCTGCAGGGACATCAGCGCCTGCGCGCACTCGATGCCGTGCGTTATCAACTTTATCGCGACCCCACCACCATCCCGACTTCGGTCAGTGATCGTGGCACCTTGACCACCGCCGTGGATACCGCCACGCGGATCGGGGCTCAGTATGTATTGACCGGCGTGGTGCGCAGCCTGGATCTGCTCAACCCTGAATTAGCCAGTGAAAGACCTCTGCTGCAAGGTATTTATGAACGCACTCGTTACCGAGGCGAACGTTTTGCCCGGGAGCTACGAGTTGATCTGTTCATTCATGACGGTTTCAGCGGTGATCTGGTCGACAGTCGCAGCTACACCACTCAGGGCAACTGGACAGAAAACCGCACCGAACGGGTCGGCTTTGCCTCCGCACGCTTCTGGGAAACCGACTATGGTCAGGCCGTGGATCTGCTGCTGGAACAAATGGTCAGCGACCTGCATCACCAAGTGGGCTGCCAGCCGTTCATCGCTCGAATCACACGGGTAGAAGGGCGCAACCTCTATCTGGACGTCGGCTCCGGTGCTGGGCTTTCGCCTGGAGATACGCTAGGGGTTTACCGCCTCAACACCTTTTATGACAATACCCAAAGAGCCTATACCGAGTTATTGCCGGTTGATCTCACCCTCAGCCTGGAAAGTGTTCAGCCTAACTTTTCACGGGGTCGAGTCGAGGCTCTGCCGCAGGTATACAACATCCAGCAGGGGGATGTGGTCATCGCCTGGTAGGTGTGATAGTCAAGCCTGGCAGGTTTCGGGGTAGTGCAAACGCCACTGCTCGTAGCCCCCATTCAGGCTGTAGCATTCGCTAAATCCCTGCTCACTCAAGAACTGAGCAGCGGACTGGCTGCTGATCCCATGGTAACAATAAACCACAACTGGCTGATCTTTAGGTTGGTTTTGTAAAAAATCGGCCACACTACGATTATCTAGATGGATGGCTGAGTCAACATGACTGAGCGCATAACTCTGCTGGTCTCGAATATCAACAAAAACACCCCCTTGTTGTTTAACGGCAAAAGCCTGTTGCGGTGAAATGCACACATAACCCATGGGTGTCTTTCCTTACTTCAATTTTTATTTGGATTTTTTGGCTGCCACTTGAAAACGGCGGCCATCATCTAAACGCAGCGCCGTGAGTTTTTCCCCCCAGGCACAACCAGTATCCAGAGCATGAATATTTTTATTATCGGTTTTGCCACCCAGCGCGGCCCAGTGGCCGAATAAAACCTGCATCCCCTCAGGCAGTCGAGAAGGATGCACAAACCAGGGGGCATATCCTGCCGGTGGTTTACTGGCAATCCCTTTAGTATGTAGCTCAAGATGTCCGTTAGCGCTACAAAAACGCATACGAGTCAGATAGTTAATAATGACCCTCAAGCGATCATCGCCACTTAGGGAGTCTTCCCAAATATCCGGCTGGTTACCAAACAGGTTTTTTAATCGCTTGGACTGATCCTCGGCTTGCAGGCTTTGACTGGCTTCTTCAGCGTAGCGGAGCAGGTCGTTCAAATCCCAAATGGGCGGAATACCGGCATGGGTCATGACAAACTGGCGCTCAGGATCATAAAGCGCTAACGGCTGCTTGATCAGCCATTGAGCTAGGTCTTTCAGGTCCTTGGCTTTTAACAGTTTATCCAGCGTATCCTGGCGACGGGTTTTACGCACGCCATAGGCAATCGCCAGAAAATGCAGATCGTGGTTGCCCAGCACCAGCTGTGCGGCATCACCCAAATCGCGCACGTATCGCAATACATTCAACGAATCAGGGCCCCGGTTGACCAGATCTCCGGCCAGCCAGAGCCGGTCTTTGGCGGGCTTGAACTGCACCTTTTTAAGCAGCAGGCGCAGTTCGGCGTAACACCCCTGAATATCACCGATCGCATAAGTGGCCATAGACCCTGTCCTGTGCTGTTAAGACTGCCAATTGCTCAGTTGAACAAACTCAGACAGACTTAGGGTTTCTGGTCGCCGACTCGGATCGATTTCCAATCCTTGCCAATCGGTATCGGTCAGACGACCTTTAAAGTTGTTTCTCAACGTCTTACGCCGCTGCGAAAAAGCAGTCCGCAAGGTTTCCTCCAACTGTTTGATCGCCTTTACGGGCTGTTGGATTTCGCGATGAGGCGTCAAACGCACGATCGCTGAATTCACCTTGGGTCGTGGAACAAAGCATTCTGGCGGCACATCAAACAGCGCCTCAACACGGCACAGGTATTGCGCCATCACACTCAAACGCCCCCACTGAGCGGTGCCCGGCTGCGCGGCCAGACGATCCACCACTTCTTTCTGCAACATGAAGTGCATGTCCTGAATCAGTCCCTCAAAGGACAGCAGATGGAAAATCAGTGGGGTTGATATATTGTAAGGCAAATTGCCGACAATGCGCAGGCGGCGCTGATCTTTTTGCAGCCCACAGAAGTCAAACTTCAGGGCATCCGCTTGATGAATGGTGAATCCAGGCTGATTAAAAAACTGGGTGCGCAAGCCAGGAATCAGATCCCGATCCAGCTCGATCACATCCAGCTGCGGACAGTGTTGCAACAATAGGGTGGTGATCGCACCCATGCCGGGGCCGATCTCGACCAGCGCATCCTCAGGCTGTGGGCGGATCGCATGAACAATCCGACGGATGATGCCTGAATCCTGCAAAAAATTTTGTCCGAAGCGCTTGCGTGCCCGGTGCCCTTGAAGTGCTGCCATGTATTATCTCGTGAGTCGCTGTGCGTAATTCAGCGCGGTTTGTAAACTGCCCACCTGGGCCTGACCGGTAGCGGCCAGTTCGAGTGCGGTGCCATGATCCACTGAGGTTCGCACCAGGGGTAAACCAAGGGTGATATTGGCGGCCTGACCAAAACCCAAGTGCTTCAGAACCGGCAACCCCTGGTCATGATACATGGCGAGAACCGCATCTGCCTGTTTTAACCACTGGGGCGTGAACAGGGTGTCGGCGGGCAAAGGCCCGGTCAGATGCATGCCTTGCTGCTTAAGGCGCTCCAGCAACGGGGTGATCACTTCGATCTCTTCCCGCCCCAGGTGCCCGCCTTCCCCGGCATGAGGGTTGAGCCCTGCTACCAGAATATGCGGTTGTTGCAGACCAAAACGCTGAACCAGATCCTGATGCAGGATTGTCAGAATACGCTCCAGCTTGGGCGCAGTGATGGCATCAGCAACCTGGCGCAGCGATAGATGAGTAGTCACCAGGGCCACACGCAGCTGCTCGGTGGCCAGCAACATGACCACCTCATCACAGCCACAACGGGCCTGCAAAAATTCGGTATGTCCGGTGAACGCAATGCCAGACTGATTGATCACCCCTTTATGCACCGGGCCAGTCACCAATGCACGCGCCTGCCCTTGCAGACAGGCATCCGTGGCCAGGCTGAGGGTTTGCAACACATAGGCCGCATTGTCCGGGTTGAGTTTTCCCGCCTCCACCGGTGCATTTAAAGCAACCGGCCACACCCGAACAGCGCCTGCATTCGCTGGCGCTGTATGCAAAGTCCGGGCATCCACCAACTGAGCCTGCCAATCCACACCCAACTGCTGTGCCCGCTCGGCCAGCAGATCGGGATCGGCCACCACCACCCAGGTGTCTGTCGCGGTCTGACTCGCCAGCTGTACCACCAGATCCGGGCCGATACCGGCGGGTTCACCGGGAGTGATCAGCAGGGGTTTGTGCGGCTCAACCACGAATTTCCACCCAGGTACTGTCACGGATTTCGCGCAGCCAGTTTTGTACTTCTTCCTCAAAGCGGCGCTCAGCCAGGAGCTGCTGCACCTGTTGACGCCGCAGGCGATCGGTCATGTCCGCTTCACGATAGCCTTCAACCTCAATCAAATGCCAGCCAAACTGCGTCTGAATCGGCTCGGAAATTTCGCCAGGTTGCAATGACTGCATGGCGGCCTCAAAAGAAGGTACCATCTGTCCTGGTGAAACCCAGCCAAGACTGCCACCGGATTGGCGACTGGCACGGTCATCTGAGTATTGGCGTGCCAGTTCGGCCAGAGATTCCCCCGCCAGCGCGCGCTGATGCAACTGGTTGATCTTTTCCCGGGTCGCACTTTCATCACGCAGGGCATTGGGGCTGAGCAGCAGATGGCGAGCCTGGGTTTGCAGTATCACATGCTGGGCACCTCCACGGGTTTCCACCAGTTTGATCAAGTGAAAACCACTGGGGCTGCGAATCGGGCCGGCGAGTTCGCCTGCACTCATGCGCACCACCTGATCGGCGAAAATGGATGGCAAGGAAAGCGCCGAACGCCACCCCAGATCTCCGCCACTGAAAGCCTGGTCACCGGCAGAAGCCGACACTGCCAGTTCGGCAAAGTCTTCTCCCGTTCTTAAGCGCTGCATCAAGGCGTCCGCGTCTGCCCGTGCTTTAGCCACCTGCTCGGGTGACGGCCCCTCCGGCAGGGAAATCAGAATGTGTGCCACCCGAAACTCGCGTCCTTCCTGCTCCATGGCTTCGGGTGAAGCTAGGTAAGCATCCACTTCCTGCTCACTGACTTGAATCCGGTCCGCCACTCGACGCTGTCTGACTTGAGAAATCAGCATTTCTTCGCGAATTTGCTCACGAAACAATGAAAAAGCCAGGCCGTCAGCTTCTACGGCATCACGAAACTGGGGCAAAGTCATCTGGTTTTGCTGGGCAATCCGGTTGATGGTGGCACTCAGGGTCTGTTCATCGATGCGTAACCCGCCCTGACGAGCCAGTTGCAGCTGGATGGTATCCAGGATCAGGCGTTCGAGAACCTGCTGGCGTAAAACATCTTCAGGCGGTAAACGCACGCCACGTTCACTGATCTGCGCACGCACCTGCTGCAGACGCAAATCCAGTTCCGACTGCATCAAGGCTTCTTCACCAACCACCGCGATGACTCGATCGAGCACACGGGGTTCTGCTTGAGCGCTGACACTGACCAGCAACAAGCACACCAGCAAAACCGACGACTGAATCCAGCTGTTTTTTTTCACTCTGACCTCTTTTTCAATGAGTTAGCGGCGATTGGTATAACCGGGAATTTCATCACGCAACAGGTCAGCGGTTGACTGACCCGCGCCCCCCAGCCCTCGCAGGTTGATTTGCAGGAAAATCCCACGGTCGCGTTCTCTGGCTTCAAACCCTTCATCATAAGCCGGGCTGGTATTCGGATCCTTCACCCAATCGCGATACACCAGCTGCAATTGCCAGCAGCAGCTGGTGTACTCTAAGCCACCCAGCGTATCAAGCACTTCGCTTCTTTTCCAATCCAGCGCATGTTTGAAGAAGAAACGCCAGCGTGGGTGCCAACTGGGCAGAATCCCACTGACATAATACTGCTCTTCGGCCAGTTCACGGTAGCTGTAATCATCCATCAGCGAGCGATCTGGTGCAGGCCCGGTCAGCTCATTACGTCGATGACGCAGATAGTTGGAGCGATACACATGCCCAAGGTTCAGCTGCATGCCGCTGGGATCAGACCAGGTGGCTCGGGTGTGGCTTTGATCAGTGACCTGAAAATGATCATCCCATAGGTAAGTGGTACGCAACTCCAACTGACGCAAAGGACGCCAGTTGGCCTCCACCACCAGGTTGGATCGCTCACGGGTAAGGCTATAGGGGCGATCTTCACGCGCCTGATTGCGTGGGTGATTTTCTGCATTCGGGTGAATCGAACGGTTATCCAGATAACGATCCGACCAGTAAAACTCTTGAGCCAGATGCAAACCAGCCAGCTCACGCCCGGTTTGCGCACTCAACAAACGCTGCTGCACCCCGAAGGTCACCTTACTGACATCACCGACACGATCACGCCCTGTGGTGCGCTCGGCTCGGTACAACTGGTTGACACTGAAACCCGAAAAACGTCCATCAAAAATGGGCGGGATCTGATACTGCTCCACATAAGGCACATGAGCGACAAAAAGCCGTGGCTCCAGGGTTTGCAAAAAGGATCGGCCCAACAGGCTGGCATCTCTTTCCAGGAAAAGCCCTGTATCCAGACTCAGGACCGGCACACTGGCACTGGGTGAAAGCTCAACCGCATTTCTCTGCACCGAGGGGGCGGCGTCCTGCCAATAGGGATCAAGCTGGTATTGCGTGTGCTTGAGAGTTAAGGCGGGGCGCACAAAAGCCCAAGGCCACGACCAGTCGCCCTGAACGCCTGCGGCAAGATGCAAACGGTCCGCTCTTGGCGCGCCCCAGCGATTGATATAAAAGTCATTCGGCGCAGTGGGTGGAGCCTCTATTTCTGACTGATAATCTTGCCGATCACTCACCTCACGATCAAACAACCGATCAAAACGCGCCAAATCCATCAGCAGGTGACTGCGCCAGCGCGGTGTCAGACGATCCTGGCGTCGAA
>SKHR01000063.1 GCA_007116865.1 Marinospirillum sp.
GGCTTCGCGCTCGTACAAGTGGGTGGTTTTATCCTGCTTGGACTCAATCTGGGCATCGGCGAGTAAATTATGGACTTGATCGGTAACGGCTACACGCTCGGCAATATCGCGCCCATGCGCCACCACCAGACTTTGACCATTCAGGCGAACCGTTTGCAAGCGAAACTCAAAGTCATGCTCAACACCCAGGTTGCGCCGCACCGGGGTCATCAACTTAAAGTCACTACCGATGTCCGACTCTTGCAGGTTGAATAAAATATCTTCCAACTCTGCATCGGTCAGTTCTGGCAGCAAAGCGAAAGGGCCTTGATTGATTAACTCAGCCGCATCATAGCCCAGCCATGCAGCCCCCTGCTCATTGACAAACACAAGGCTACGATCAGCCGGATTGATCACCAGAACAAGATCCAACGACTGCTGAAGAATTTGCGACAAATCCTGATCAGTAATTTTTGCCAAGATCCTGCCCCTTAATCTACAGGTTAATCTCTTAGATGCGGCTTGAAGGCTTGGCTAAGCCGAGCATAAATGAGCAAGCATCTGTGCTTTTTATAGACCAAGCATTAATCTCAAGCAACCCAAGCTTGAGATCACCCTAAGTCAGCGATAAGAACAAATTACCACTTCAAGCGTTCGCGCACAAAGGGAATTGTCAGTTTTCGGTGCTCGTTTAAACTCCACTGATCCATTTGATCCAGCAAACTAAACAACACCGATAAACGCCTTGGGCTGCGGTGCATCACAAAGCGCGCCACTTCATCTGGCAGCAGGATACCCTTTTGCTGCGCACGCAGCTGCAACGCCTGGATTTTCTGCTCATCATCCAAGCGAGTCAAAGGATAAGTCAATCCCCAAGCCAGACGGGAAGTGAGGTCCGCGAGCATGTTTTTTAATGCCTGAGGAGGTTGACTGGCAGCCACCAGCAGCTTTGATTGGCGTAGCTGCAAGCGATTAAAGAGATGAAAGACCGCTTCCTGGTCATCACTCGAATCAGTCAAATGATGCAGGTTATCCAGGCAAACCAGCTCAGCAGAGTCCTGCGCATCCAGCATTTGTGACGTAAGTCCCGGACGCGACAAATCGAAGTAACAGGCTTCGCCCCCCTGCCCCCGAACCCAGTGCCAGGCCGCTTGCAGTAAGTGCGTCTTGCCAGAGTCTTCTCCACCCCAGCAATAAATCAGTTGAAAGCCTTGCTGCTCTAATGCCCACATCACCTGGCTGACGAGGGCCTGGTTGTTGCCAGCGACAAAATTATCGAAGCTGGCAGGTGTTTCCAGACTGACGTTGAGTGATAGCTGGTGCGGCCAGTTCCCCATGGATAACAACGCTCAGCGCTCTGCCCGCCAGACAAAATAGGCATCCGCTTCACTCAAGGAAGAAGCAGAGGAGGAAGTGGCCGTACTGAGGCTTTGCTGCTGAGCCAGCCGCTGTTGCCATTGAGCTGAAGAGACTTCCTGCCAACGTGGCTCCAGTGCCATATTCGCGCGTAACTGACTCAAGCCAGAAGCCGCCTTCACCTCAATCAATAACTGATCATCATCGGCTTGCAGCAACTGGATTTGTTCAGCCATCACCAGGCGATCAAAATAAGCCTGCAGTTGGGCATAATCATTGAGCAGCTCGATACCGGCAATCGCCAACCGATAGCGACGCACCTCTTGACTGGGGGTCGTCGCATAACGTGCAGCCAGAGTCCGCGCCGTATAGTCAATGCCTAAATCCAGCGCCTCGCCTAAGCTGGTGGCTGTCAGACGCTGTAACGCCTGATCCAGGCTGCCATTTAACTCCCAATGCACTTCCCATTGCCCCGCCACCGGGCGAATTCTGGCCAAAGCCACAATATCGGCCTCATAGGGTTGTGACGCTTCCTGAACCTGAGATAAAAATCCACCCCAGACGTCGGATAGCAAGGTGTTTGATACGGGGTGGCGCTGGAGGTCTGGCAATACCAGAGGCAAACCCCGTTCTTGCGCCAGCTGATTCAAGTGATTTGCCAACTCAGGATTGCTTTGCTGAGTGATCAAATAACGTCCTTGACGACCTTCCAGTGCCAACCAAAGCAAAATGCGTGGACGCTTGGCATCCCAGATTGGCTGGCCCAACTCATTGAGCAAGGCATGAATTCCGGCAGGGTCAAAGGTGAGAGTCAATTGCTGCGCCATCACCTCACGACCCGCCTCAGTGATCAAAATTTCACGAGTGGAATGGTAACGATACTGGCTAACCCAACGCTGCGCACTGCTGAGTCGGTCCCAGAGTGCCTGCTGGTCGGCTGAGACTTCTTCGACCAGGTCTTCGTCTATTACACCCTGCTCCGGCGGGAACAGATCCAGGATCTCTCGACTGCCTGAGATACGCACCAAAAGCGTTCTAAGCAACTCATTGGCAGCCTGGGCGCGGGTGGCTTCCGAGGTGTCTGTCACGAGGGTTTCCAGCGTGAAAAGGTCACGATCATTTTGTGCCATCACGCCAGTGCTGACCAATAAACCCAAACAACCAGCCAGCCAAATCTTTTCCAAGCCCTTGAACATAGTCACTTCCAAACTCTGTCAGTACGGATTGATCCCGCATTCTAACCCAATCCGTCTAATAGATGCAGTGCATTCTGGGTCAGCGTGTCTAGAGTGAAATCCGGTTGGGTGGTAGAATGCACGGCCAAATTGCTCATGCAGCAAATAAACCCTCTTCTTCGACCATTGCAGACTCTAGCGGAAGCCTTCATGAATCCAAGCAAAACCCCGATCACCTACAAAGATGCTGGCGTTGATATTGATGCCGGTAATGCCCTTGTCGAACGCATCAAAGGCGTTGCCAAAAGAACGGCCAGACCTGAGGTGATGGGTGGTTTGGGTGGATTTGGCGCCCTCTGCGCTTTGCCCGCTGGTTATAAAGAGCCCCTGCTGGTATCCGGCACCGACGGGGTTGGTACCAAGCTGCGTCTGGCGATGGATTTGGGTCGTCATGACACGATCGGCATTGATCTGGTAGCCATGTGTGTCAATGACCTGCTGGTTTGTGGCGCTGAGCCGCTATTTTTTCTGGACTACTACGCCACTGGTAAACTCAATGTAGATGTGGCTACGGATGTCGTTACTGGTATCGGCCGTGGCTGTGAACTGGCAGGCTGTGCGCTGGTTGGTGGTGAAACCGCTGAAATGCCGGGCATGTACGCTGGTGAAGACTATGATCTGGCGGGTTTTTGTGTTGGGGTGGTTGAACGTGCCGAAGTGATCGACGGCAAAAAAGTGAAGCCAGGGGATCAACTGATCGGCCTGACTTCATCTGGCCCCCACTCCAATGGCTATTCGCTGATTCGTAAGTTGCTGGAAGTCACCGAAGCCCCGCTAGACACCTGCCTGGATGATGGTCAAACCCTTGCCGATGCGCTGATGGCGCCTACCCGTATTTATGTCAAACCCCTGCTCAAGCTGATCCACCAGGGCGCGGCTATCCATGCGTTATCGCATATTACCGGCGGCGGTCTCTATGAAAACATCCCCCGAGTGCTGCCCGAAAACTGCCAGGCACGTGTTGATCTAACCAAATATCAACGCCCCGCTGTTTTTGATTGGTTGCAAGCGGCTGGCCAGGTTCCAGAAAAAGAAATGTACCGCACTCTCAACTGTGGCATTGGCATGCTGCTGGTTGTGGCCGCAGATGAAGTCGACACCATCATGACCCAACTGCAAGCGGAAGGGGAAACCCCTATCCATCTGGGTGAAATTGCTCAGAAATCATCGGCGGACGAGGCCGTTGTCATTCAAGGACTCAAGTCATGATGGCCAGCCCGGCGACAGAACCACGTGCGGTGGTTCTGATTTCAGGCAATGGCAGTAATTTACAGGCTTTGATTGATGCTCAACACACGGGTGAAGGCCTGGGCGGCCAACTGGTCGGCGTCATCAGTGATCAGGGCGACGCCTACGGCCTGGAGCGCGCACGATCTGCCGGTCTGGCCGCCGTCACAGTGAGCCGCCAGCCCGGTCAGTCGCGTGAAGACTATGACCAGCAGTTGATCCGAGCCATTGATGAGCTGCAGGCGGATCTGGTGATTCTGGCCGGCTTTATGCGGATTTTATCACCCGCTTTTGTGCACCATTATCATGGCCGCTTGCTGAATATCCATCCCTCACTTTTGCCCAAGTACAAAGGCCTGCACACGCATCAGCGAGTGCTGGAGGCTGGTGATTCCACCCACGGCGTCAGCATCCATTTCGTCACCGAAGAACTGGATGGCGGCCCGCTGATCCTGCAAGCCAGCGTTGAGGTCAGTGCAGAAGATAACGAACAAAGCCTGGCCCGTAAGGTGCAGGTCAAAGAGCACCTGCTTTATCCGATCGCGGTACGCTGGTTTTTGCAAGGACGTTTACAACTGCAAGGGGATACCCCGGAGCTGGACGGCAAACCCCTGCCCGCTCAAGGCATTATGTATCCTGAGTGACTGGACAACACCCCGCTTCACTGGCATCATTGCCGACCTTTAAATTCGGAGTCAAAGCTCCAACGTGGATCGATCCGGTCTAGGCAGAGTGTCACCCTTGTCTGGTGGCCAACGAAAACGGGATCGATCCATGACCATGAACCAAGTGTCCTCTCGTAAGGGACACCACTGCTCAGGACAGATTATGCCTACCATCACGCTCCCCGATGCGAGTCAGCGTCAATTTGATCATCCCGTCACTGTACTGCAGGTTGCCGAGTCAATTGGTGCCGGTCTGGCTAAAGCCGCTCTGGCCGGCAAAGTCGACGGCCAACTAGTCGATGCCCATCACCTGATCGAAACCGATGCTCAACTGGCAATCATCACCAGTCGCGATGACGAAGGCCTGGAAATTCTGCGTCACTCCTGTGCCCACTTGATGGCCCAGGCGGTCAAGCAGCTTTTCCCTCAGGCCCAGGTCACCATCGGCCCAGTGATTGAACACGGCTTTTATTATGACTTTGACGTGCCCGAAGCCTTCACACCGGAAGACCTGGTTGCTATCGAAGCGCGTATGAACGAGTTGGTGCGTCAGGATATCCCGGTAGAACGCCTGGTCATGGGGCGTGATGAGGCCATCCAGTACTTCAGCGAACTGGGTGAGATTTATAAGGCCCAGATCATTGAAGATATTCCGGCCCATGAAGTCCTCTCTCTATACCGTCAAGGCGACTTCACCGACCTTTGCCGCGGCCCTCACGTGCCCAGTACTGGTAAAATCAAAGCCTTTACCCTGACCAAGGTGTCCGGTGCCTACTGGCGCGGTGACTCAAAGAACAAGATGCTCCAGCGCATCTACGGTACCTGCTGGGGCGACAAGAAAGAATTAAAAGCCTATCTGCACCGAATTGAAGAGGCAGAAAAGCGCGAGCACCGTAAGCTGGCCAAGCGCATGGATCTTTTTCATATTCAGGATGAAGCGCCTGGCATGGTGTTTTGGCACCCCAATGGCTGGACGCTTTACCAAGCCCTCACCGGCTACATGCGTCAAGTGCTCAGGGACAATGGCTATCATGAGGTCAACACGCCTCAGGTCGTTGACCGCGTGCTCTGGGAGCGCTCTGGTCACTGGGAGCATTATCACAGCAACATGTTCACCACTGAATCTGAACATCGTGACTATGCGATCAAGCCAATGAACTGCCCTTGCCATTTACAGATTTTCAATCAGGGACTGAAAAGTTACCGTGACCTGCCTTTGCGCATGGCCGAGTTTGGCTCCTGTCACCGGAATGAGCCATCTGGCTCACTGCACGGCCTGATGCGGGTTCGTGGCTTCACCCAGGATGACGCGCATATCTTCTGTACCGAAGAGCAGATGCAGGAAGAAGCCACTCGCTTTATCCAACTCACACTGGATGTTTACAAGCACCTTGGATTCGAGCAGGTGGAACTGAAGCTTTCAACCCGTCCAGAAAGCCGGATTGGTGAAGACGAACTCTGGGACAAGGCCGAACACGCCCTGGAACATGCACTGAACGAAGTTGGCATCCCCTGGGATTTGCAACCAGGCGAAGGTGCTTTTTACGGCCCCAAAATTGAATTTTCACTGCGTGACTGTCTGGATAGGGTCTGGCAGTGCGGCACCCTGCAGCTGGACTTTGTTCTGCCCGGCCGCCTGAATGCCCACTATGTTGCCGAGGATGGCAGCCGCAAAACACCGGTCATGCTGCACCGTGCGATTCTTGGCTCCTTCGAGCGTTTCATCGGCATCTTGATTGAGCACTATGCGGGCGACCTGCCCACTTGGCTGGCTCCAGTCCAAGCCGTGATCATGAATATCACCGATAAACAGGCCGACTATGTCAGTCAATTGCAACAAAAGCTCTATCAGGCAGGCATTCGCGTTGAAACTGACTTGAGAAATGAAAAAATAGGCTTTAAAATCCGCGAGCACACTCTTGCGATGGTGCCCTATCTGCTGGTTGTCGGCGATAAGGAAGTTGAATCGGGCAGCGTCTCGGTTCGCACCCGCCAAGGTGAAAACTTAGGTAACTACCAGGCGAGCGATTTAATTGCGCTGATCAAGCAGCAAAAAATCGACGCCTGAAACGAATGAACTAACGACGGAGATATTCCAATCAAGCGCGCTAGCCCAATCAGAGGGCGGGATCCAAAAAAGAACCTGCCCCCGATCAATGAAAACATCCAGGCCAAAGAAGTCCGACTGATCGACCAACACGGCGAACAGGTTGGTGTTGTTCCCCTTCAAGAGGCACTGGACAAAGCCGCTGAGGCCGAACTGGATCTGGTAAAAATTTCTGAAGCCGACCCCATCGTCTGTAAAGTGATGGACTATGGCAAGTATCTGTTTGAACAGAAAAAGGCCAAGAACGCTCAGAAAAAGAAACAAAAACAGATTCAAATCAAAGAAGTTAAGTTCCGTCCCGGAACCGAGGAAGGCGATTTTCAAATCAAGTTTCGCAATGTGAAACGCTTCCTTGAAGACGGTGACAAAGTGAAGATCACGCTGCGTTTTCGTGGCCGTGAAATGGCACACCAAGACATTGGTTTGCGCCTTTTCGAACGTATCGAAGAGGAACTCGGTGAAGCTGTCGTTGTTGAGTCTCGCCCTCGCTTAGAGGGACGACAAATGGTGATGATGCTCGCACCGAAGAAGAAGTGATCCCCAGCGCTGCGCTTGCGTAGCGCCGGTCAACTTTCGGGCCCGGATCCGCCCAATCCCTTGAAACGCATCCAAAAGATGCACTTGTGGAGTATTGAGAAATGCCAAAAATCAAATCGAACAGTGGTGCGCGTAAGCGTTTTAAAGCCACGGCTAAGGGCTTCAAGCACAAGCAGTCCTTCCGTAGCCACATCCTGACCAAGAAAAGCCCCAAGCGTAAGCGCCAGTTGCGCGGCATGAAGCAGATTGCTGCTGCTGACCTGCCGTTGATCAAGCGCATGCTGCCCGGTGTTTAATCGCTTTCACTTTTATTTGTCAGGAGTTAATCAGTTATGCCTCGCGTAAAACGTGGTGTTCAGGCGCGTCGTCGCCACAAAAAGATTCTTAAGCTGGCTAAGGGTTACTATGGAGCCCGTAGCCGTGTATTTCGTGTTGCCAAACAGGCCGTTATCAAAGCCGGACAATATGCTTACCGTGACCGTCGCGTCCGTAAGCGTCAGTTCCGTGCGCTGTGGATTGCGCGTATCAACGCTGCAGCTCGCATCAACGGCATGTCGTACAGCCGCTTTATCTCTGGCCTGAAGAAAGCCGATATTGCGATTGACCGTAAAGTTCTGGCTGACATCGCGGTACATGATCAAGCTACTTTTGCAGCCATCGTGGAAAAATCCAAAGCCGCTCTGGCCTGATTTTTTTCAGACTTGCTGTATTGCCGGGCCATCAGGATCGGCATGAACATCAGGGGAAGGGCCAAGCTCCTTCCCCTTTTTTTATTGCAACCCTATTTCTGGAGTCGTGCGGATGGATACTCTCTCTCCTTCAAAAGTACAGGAAAGAGTGAACCAGGCCTTGGCGCAAATTGATCAACTCGATGATCCACAAGCGCTGGATCAGTTGCGCGTTCACTATCTCGGCAAAAAAGGCGAATTAACCAGTCTGCTTAAAGGCTTAAAAGACCTGCCTGAAGCGGAACGTCCTCAGGCTGGCGAGGTGATCAACCAGGCCAAGCAGACCTTGCAAGAGGCGCTCAACCAACGCAAACAGGCGCTGGATGAAGCACGTCTGGCCGCTCGCCTGGCCTCTGAGTCGGTGGATGTCACCTTACCAGGACGTGGCCAGCCCAGTGGCGGCCTGCATCCTGTCACCCGCACGATTGCACGCATTGAAGACTTTTTTGCCAGCATTGGCTTCAGTGTTGAAGAAGGCCCGGAAATCGAAGATGACTATCACAACTTCGAGGCGCTGAATATTCCGGCGCACCACCCGGCCCGAGCCATGCACGATACCTTTTATTTCGATGCCCACACCCTGCTGCGCACCCATACCTCTCCGGTACAGATCCGCACCATGGAGGCTCAGAAGCCGCCGATTCGCGTGATTTGTCCGGGTCGGGTCTATCGCTGTGACTCTGATATGACCCACTCCCCCATGTTCCATCAGGTCGAGGGGCTGCTCATCGATGAAAACATCAGCTTTGCCGATCTGAAAGGCATTTTGCAGCAGTTTCTGCGTGCCTTTTTTGAACAGGATCTGCGCGTGCGTTTTCGTCCTTCTTATTTCCCCTTCACCGAGCCTTCGATTGAAGTTGACGTCGATCGCGGTGATGGCCGCTGGCTGGAAGTGCTCGGTTGCGGCATGGTTCACCCCAAGGTCCTGCAGATGTCAGGCATTGACCCGGAGAAGTACACCGGCTTTGCATTTGGCATGGGCGTCGAGCGTTTCGCCATGCTGCGCTATGGCGTGAATGACCTGCGCATGTTCTTTGAAAACGACCTGAAGTTTCTCGGTCAACTCAACTGATCAACCGGACAGGAAGACACCCGCATGAAATTGAGTGAACAGTGGTTGCGTGAGTGGGTCAACCCCACCCTGAGCACCCAGGAATTAGAAATGCAACTGTCCTTGGCCGGCCTTGAGGTGGATAGCTGCGAACCCGCTGCCGGTCAGTTTTCTGGCGTCATCATTGGTGAAATCATTCACGCTGAACCCCATCCTGATGCGGACAAACTGCAGGTTTGTCAGGTCAGTGACGGACAGACCCAACACCAGGTTGTGTGTGGTGCGCCTAATGCCCGAACCGGGCTAAAAACTGCCTTTGCTCAGGTGGGTGCTGTTCTGCCGGGCGACTTTAAAATCAAAAAAGCCAAACTGCGTCAGGTTGAATCCTGCGGCATGCTCAGCTCTGAAAAAGAGCTCGGCCTTTCAGATGATCATGAAGGCATCATGGAATTGCCTGCAGACGCTCCGGTTGGTGTGTGTCTGCGTGAATACCTCAAGCTTGACGACCATATTTTTGATGTCGATCTGACCCCGAATCGTAGCGACTGTTTATCGGTTGCGGGGCTGGCGCGTGAAGTCGGCGTGCTCAATCGCCTGCCGGTAACTCAACCGGTTCATAACAAAATCGCACCCACCCACGACGATCAGCCACAGATCCTGCTGGAAGATCCACAAGGCTGCCCTCGTTATCTGGGCCGCATCATCAAAGGGGTCAACATTCAGGCGGCCACCCCCTTGTGGATGCAGGAAA
>SKHR01000113.1 GCA_007116865.1 Marinospirillum sp.
CGCAGGCAGGTTCAGCGGCAACCAGAGCAGACCCAACAGCAGCCAGCCCGTCAAATAACGACGAGGGAGCGGAGTCAAACGCATCGGGCGGGCTGAATCCATCATCAATAGATCACTCAATCACCAGGGGAGCGGATCGCCATTACTGTGCCAGAAACGACCCGTGTTTTCTAAATTTAAATCGGCAATCCGCTGAGCCAGACCCTTGGCCGATTCTTCAGTACTGATCAGCCCAGAAAAATTAACCATGCGAGTTTGGACATAACCTGGGTGTAAAAGCGCCACAGCGATGCCCTGAGGCTTTAAATCCATTGCCAGGGACTTGCCAAAAGCATTCAGGGCGGCCTTGGATGCGCGGTAACCATAACGCCCACCCGAGTCATTGTCCGCGATCGACCCCATGCGGCTGGTGATCATGGCAACCTTGCTGCCCCGACCTAAACACGGCAACAGCGCCTCAGTCACCCGCAAGGGCGCGTAAGCATTGACTTCCATCTGGCGCTGAATCGACGCAAAGTCCAGCTCACCCAACACCTCATCGGCCAGCAATCCGGCATTGTTGATCAACAGATCAATGGAAGTTCCGGCCAGATGTTGGGCCAGGTCTTCCACCGATTGTGGCTGGGTCACATCAATCCCCTGAATCACCTGAGCAGCAACCGCATCCAGCTCAGCAGAAGATTGACGGCACACGCCGATCACCCGATCGCCCTGCTGGGCATAAAAACAAGCCAGGGCCAGGCCAATGCCTCGATTTGCACCGGTGATCACCACATTTTGTGACATGAAAACTCCTAAGTGTCCTGGGCGTCCAACGGACTGCCAAACAGTTTGGGACGCAGATGTGTCAAAGGTGCCGCCTGCTGATACGCATGGGCTGCCGCCAGTACCAACGCATCCTGATGGCGAGCACCCACTAACTGGAGACCCACCGGCAACCCCTGATCATCAAAACCACAGGGTACCGAACAGGCGGGTTGTCCGGTGAGATTAAACGGATAGGTGAAAGGCGTCCAGCTCGGCCAGCGGGGGTTCGGCCAGTTTTCGGGTACTTCACGCCCGGTGGTGAACGCCGTGAGCGGCAGGGTTGGGGTCAACAGCAGATCATAGGTCTGGTGGAAGCGACTCAGGGTTTCGGTCAGCGCTGCCCGCTCATTCATCGCCGCGGTATAATCCAGCAGACTCTGGGTTTGCGCCCACTCCACCACCTCAATCAAACCTGGGTCCATGACGGCGCGCTGATCCGCATCCAGATCCCGAATCGCATTGGCTGCGCCCCCATAAAACAGGGTCGCAAAACTCTGTGCCGGATCACTGAATGGAGCAGCAACCACTTCCACCTGTGCCCCCAGCAACTCAAAAATCTTCACCGCTTTTTCCACACAGGCCGCCACTTGAGGATCGACGGCCAGCTCACCAAACTGCGGACAGTAGGCAATGCGCAAGCCTTTGACATCCTGCTCTAACGCATCCAAAAATGAATGGGTGTTGGCTGGCAGGGTGGTATCCCGCCAATCGGGCTGACACATCACATCCATCATCAGTGCCGCATCTGCCACCGTCCAGGTCATCGGCCCGGGGTGTGCCAAAGGCGCAAAAGCCGAGGCCGGCCACATGGGAATCCGCCCCTGAGTCGGTTTATGCCCCACCAGACCACAAAAACCCGCTGGGATACGAATGGAGCCGCCCGCATCGGTGCCTAACGCCACGGGCGCCATGCCCAGCGGCACCGCCGCCCCGGAACCGCCACTGGAACCACCAGCGGTTTTACTGGGATTCCAGGGATTGTTGGTCGCACCACACAAGGGGCTGTCGGTCACACCTTTCCAGCCCAGCTCCGGTGTAGTGGTTCGCCCCAGCGCCACAAACCCGGCCTGTCGCAAGGCGCCCACCACCGGCGAATCCACCGCCCAGGGCGCAGAATCAGATGTTTTTGAGCCCTTGATGTTCGGCCAACCGGCCGTGACAAACATATCCTTGACCGCCACCGGCACACCATCCATCAACCCCAGCTCCAACCCCCGCCGCCAGCGTTCTTCACTCGCGCGCGCCTGCTGCAAGGTTGTTTCTTCATCCAAAAAACACCAGGCATTGACCTGATCATCCAGGCGGTGGATCTGGCGTAAAAAAGTCTCCGCCGCTTCCACCGGAGACAGTTCTTTTAAAGCGTAAAGCTCAGCCAGCTCAAGCGCGGTCAGTTCTTCTATACGGGTTGTTTGGATCATTAAAAAGCTCCAGCAGTCGGGATCGGTTGGGGGGTTTTCCTCTTATTCAACCTAGCCGTTGACCTTGGACAGGTCAAGAAAATCAACTCGGTACCTTGACCCAGCCCTCAGTGGCCTCTAGCCTCAATAGGGTGCGTTTTATTCTTGCCCTGAGGAGTGCTGCTGATGACCGAGCCCATGGATACTGAAATGTACGACCGTTCTGAGGTTTCGATGTTCGGCCCGTCGATGCATGCGATTCCGATGCCAGGCATTCGGCGCATGATCAATATGGCCGCA
>SKHR01000162.1 GCA_007116865.1 Marinospirillum sp.
GGGCAACCGTCGTATTGGTGACGATTAAGACCTGGCGGCTTTTAAAATGGGGCAACAGTAGGTCTGCTCGAGAAACCAGACCGGGACCAATGTGAATCGCATAACTGCGTTCGCCAAGATCAAGATTCAAGGTGCGCATGACTAGCCCTTTATTCAGTGTCAGAAAAAAGTTGTTGTTTGATATCTAACATGACCTGACGCGGTGGCCGTTCATCAGTGGGAATGATGAAGTGAGCGGTTTGCAAATAGAGCGGCTCACGAGCCTGGCGCAGAGTTTCTAAGCGTGCACGGGGATCGGGGGTATGCAGCAAAGGGCGGTGTTTGCTTTTGGCGGTTCGCTCTAGCTGCTGGTCGACGGTGGTTTGCAGGAACACGACTTTCCCACGCTTGTGCAGCCATTCACGATTTTCTGGTTTTAGAATCGCTCCACCTCCGGTGGCAAGAACAATATGATCCAGTTGGGTGAGCTCATCTATGACCTGACTTTCACGGACACGAAAGCCTTCTTCGCCTTCAATATCAAAAATCCACGGAATCGCAGCGCCACAGCGCTCTTCAATGACCTGGTCTGAGTCATAAAAAGGTCGTTTAAGCTCTTGAGCGAGCAAACGTCCCAGTGTGCTTTTCCCTGCGCCCATGGGGCCGATCAGGAAAATACTGGGCAGGTTGGTAAGGATGGATTTCGTGCTCATGCTAGGTCAGCGCCATATTCAGTGTTAACTGAACATTTTACGCTGTCCTAGCACGGATGGCGAATGGTCGGATCAACTTTCGAAACGTCCCTCGATCAGACGCTGGTAAACTCGAAAGCTTCTTGCCCAAGGCTGGTTTTCTTGTAATGTTACAGGCAGCTCAGTGATCGCTGCCTGGGCTTCTTCACGTGAAGCGTAGTGGCCGTAAATCGCGACATACCAGGGCTTGCCGTCATGCCGGGTCTCAAAATAAACCAGCTGCAGGTCGGCGCTCTGGGCATGAATAAAGTCGCGAATCTTACTTTCATCCGAGTTACCCATGACCTGCAATGCATAGTAGTCAGCGGGCTGACTGAGCACCCAGGACTCCATGCGAATATCATTGTCAACGGGTGACACTGCTGAGCGTGCACTGGTGACTTCAGCCGGTGCTGAAACAACCTGTGGTGCAGAGGCTGGTGTGGTTTCTGCTACGACAGGCTGAGGGGCTACGGTCTGGGGTGCAGCCGCCTCAGGTGCGGCTGCTTGAGGGGCTGGTGTTTGGCGTGGTGCTGCTTGACGGCCAGCGCCCTCGGCGGCTGCACGCTGAATCATCGCATCCTGGAGCATGCTGGGCGTGATGAAAATCAGCAGCTCGTTGCGTTCGTTACTGCTGAAGTTGCGGCGGAACATCCATCCAATCAGGGGCAGATCACCAAAGAAGGGGGTTTTCGCTGTGGCTTCAATTTTGGTGGTAGTGAAGATGCCGCCGATCACTATGGTATCGCCATCATTGACCAGCACCTGGGTTTCAACCGAGTTGCTGTTAATGGTGAAGCCATCAGCCGTTTGCTCGCCCTTGGAGTCGTTATTCACAGACAGGTCTAACAGGATGCGGCCATCACCAGTGATTTGTGGCGTGACTTCAAGGCGCAGTTCGGCATCCTGGAACTCAACCGTTACCGTACCATCTTCAATCTTGCGATAAGGGATCTGTTCACCGGAACGAATGGTTGCACTGACCCGGTCAGAGGTGATCACCTTGGGCTGAGAAATGACCTCACTGCGGTTCTCAGTTTCCAGGGCGGCCAGCTCAAGATCCAGAATAATGTTGTTATCAATAAAGCCAAAGCCAATGCCTGCCTGGCGGTTGCCACCGTCACCCAGCCCACCGAAATCGATAGCCAAACCACGACGGTTGGACTCGATCGGTGCGTTCAGCTGTAGGCCAGAACTTCTTTGACGATCTTGACTGAGACCCCAACGAACCCCTAGCTCCTCACTGACACCGGAGCGTGCAGTCACGATGCGAGCCTCAATCATGATCTGATCAACAGGCACGTCCAAGCGACGGATGATGCTGCGGATGCGCTCAACCTGTTCTTCTGTGTCACGTACATACAGCGTGTTGGTACGCTCATCGACCATCAGGTGGCCGCGATCAGACATAAAGCGCCGAGACTGTGCCTCAAGTTGGCCACCCCGTTCCTGACCTTCCAAAAAGCCAGCAGCTTGAAGCTGAGCGGAAGGCAGGTTACTACGGTCACCGAGGATAAAGCTGCGGATTGCACTGGCATTGGCGTAATTGATGCGGATAAAGTCATCGACCAGTGGCGCCAGCTCTTCTTCGGCTTGACTCGCTTCAAACTGCTCTTGCTCAAGGCGAAGCAACTCATTGGTTGGCGCGACCAGTAACACGTTGCCGACTTGGCGGCTGGCAAGGTTGCGTGTGGTTAAAATGATATCCAACGCTTGATCCGATGGCACATCATTGAGCTGTAGCGTGATGTTGCCCGTCACGTTATCACCCGCGACCAGGTTGAGATCCAAAA
>SKHR01000011.1 GCA_007116865.1 Marinospirillum sp.
CTTCCCACCGAGTACTACTCGTTATCCTTCGGCGGTTACTGGAACCTGCTTTCTTTCTTTGCTGGCTTGGCTGCGGCTAGTGGCACCATCATTGTCATGACCCTCGCACTGGCACCCATGCTGTTAAATCATCTGGTGCTGGCCGTTTACCAGCCGCCCGCACGCTTTGATATCTACTACTGGCTGATCTGGATGCGACGTCTGCTGATCGCCACCCTGATTTTTGCCGCTTACCTGCTCTACCTGATTCTCAGTGTGCGTCACGATCTGGCCACCTTAGGACTTTCCGCTTTTATCGCCACCCTACAGTTTTTACCCGGCATTCTGGCTTTGCTCTATTGGCCGGGTGCCAATCGCTACGGCCTGCTCGCTGGTCTCACTCTTGGATTTATGACCTGGGTTGTTGGACTGGGGTTACCATTATTATTTGGAATCCATCACTTGGAAATCCTGGGCATCTCGGTGACCCTTGCTGGCATCGAGAACTGGTTCACCATTGCCTGGACAGCCACCGGCCTTAATTTGCTGGCTTTTATTTTGGTTTCCCTGGTTACCCTACCCTCGGAAGAAGAAAAGGCCGGCATTCTAGCCTGCGCGCAGGACTCGATTCTGCACCCCAAGCGCTGGCAGCTTAAAGCCCGTACCTGTGGTGACTTCACTCGTTTTTTAAGCATTCCACTGGGGCCGGTCACGGCCCAGCAAGAGGTGTCCCAAGCATTGCAGGCACTGAACCTATCCGTGCAAGATTCGCGTCCTTATGCCATGCGCCGCCTGCGTGACCAGTTGCAAGCGAATCTTTCCGGCCTGATGGGGCCAGCGGTTGCCCAAGAATTGATTGACCGTTACCTGCCTTGGCAACCCGCGAAAGAAACCACTGAAGATGACATCCACTTTGCCGAACGTCATTTGGAAGCCTATCAAAGTCGCCTGACTGGCATGGCGGCAGAACTGGACAAGCTGCGCCGTCATCACCGCCAAACCCTGATGCATCTGCCTGTCGGCATCTGTACCCTGGGGCGGGATCAGGAACTGGTGATGTGGAACCGCGCCATGGAAAAACTCACCGGTGTACAAGCAGATCAGGTCATTGGCTCGCATATTCGCCATTTGCCTCCTCCCTGGAGCCAACTGCTTGCAGATTTTCTTGATCAGTCTGCCGACCAGGCTTTTCAGCAGCCGGTTCACTTTAATGAGACCTCGCTATGGATCAGTCTGCACAAGGCCCGATTAGATGATCCAGTACAACACATGGGAGGCACCGTGCTCCTGGTTGAAGACCATAGCGAGCTCAAACGCCTGGAAAATGAATTGCTGCATCAAGAACGCCTGGCCTCCATCGGCCGCCTGGCCGCTGGGGTTGCCCACGAAATCGGCAACCCCGTCACTGGGATCTCATCCCTGGCACAGAATTTACGTTATGACGCGGATGATCCAACTGTCGTGAAACAAACCGGCCAGCAGATTCTCGAACAGACCCAGCGCATCAGCCGCATCGTGCAATCCCTGGTCAGCTTCGCTCATGCGGGGCGCCCGATTGATCAAAGCCAGCGCGAACCCTTACAGCTTCATAGCGTCATTCAAGAAGCCCAGCAGTTGGTCATGCTCAACCCCAAAAGCCAGCAATTGACCCTTCACAACCGGTGTCCTGAGAACATCTGGATGGAAGGCGATGCCCAACGCTTGATTCAGGTTTTTGTGAACCTGCTCACCAATGCGCGCGATGCCACCGGCGGTCATGGCGAAATCACGATAGAGGCGCAGTTACACAGTGATCATCTGGAGGTCACCCTGGATGACAACGGCTGTGGCATTGATGCCAGCAGCCTGAATCAGTTGTTTGATCCCTTTTATACGACTAAAGCGGCAGGTGAGGGCACGGGCTTGGGATTATCTCTGGTATATAGTATTGTCGAAGACCATCAAGGGCAGATTCGTGCTGTCAGCCCCAGCCCCATATACGCATGTGGCAGCCGCTTTATTTGTCGCTTCCCGGCAATGCCCCTTGAGTCAGAATCAAGAGCACAGGATAAACCATGAGTCATATTTTGATCGTTGAAGATGAAGGCATCATCCGCTCAGCGCTGCGCCGCCTGCTGGAGCGCAATGGCTTTCAGGTCACTGAAGCCGGCAGTGTGGCCGAAGCACGCGACAAAATTGCCCTGCAATCCTTTGATCTGATCATCAGTGACTTACGGCTTCCTGGTGAAGCCGGCACGGAGTTGATCAATCCCACCACCCCGGTATTGATCATGACCAGCTATGCCAGCCTGCGCTCTGCGGTTGATGCCATGAAACAAGGTGCTGTCGATTACATTGCCAAACCCTTTGACCATGATGAAATGCTTGATGCGGTTAATCAGATTCTGAGTCAGCAAAAACAGCCCCTCAGCACCAGCTCCCTGCTCGACCATACCCCGCTGGATGACCCGGGTACTGAGCATTATCTACAGGGCATGCTGGGAGAAAGCGAAGCGATGCAAGCCGTGTTCCGGCAAATACGCAAGGTCGCACCTTTTGATAGCCGCGTACTCATTCTGGGTGAGTCAGGTACCGGCAAGGAGCTGGTTGCCAAAGCGCTTCACGCTCTGAGTCCGCGCCACAAAGGCCCCCTGATTTCAGTGAACTGCGCCGCGATCCCTGAAACCCTGATCGAATCCGAGCTATTCGGCCATGAAAAGGGCGCTTTTACCGGTGCCAGCAGCAGTCGCAACGGACTGGTGGAAGCTGCTGACGGTGGCAGCTTATTTCTGGACGAAATCGGCGAGCTTCCTTTGGACGCCCAAGCACGACTACTCAGAGTGCTTCAAGAAGGAGAAATCCGTCGTCTGGGTGCAGTTGACTCGCGCAAGGTGGATATCCGCCTGCTGGCTGCCACCCATCGTGACATCCGCACTCTGGTCGACCAGGGGCGTTTTCGCCTGGATCTTTACTACCGCCTGAACGTGATTGAAATAGAACTGCCCTGCCTGGCAGAACGCGAAGAAGATGTGTTACTTCTGGCTGAACGCTTACTCGATCAAACCTGTCAACGCCTCGGGCGCCCTATGATGCGACTGTCAAAATCCGCCCGGCAGGCCATGTTGTCACATAGCTGGCCTGGAAACGTACGCGAACTGGAAAACCGCATTGAGCGTGCAGTCATCCTGTCTGAAGACACCCTGCTACACGCCTGTGACTTACAACTGGATGGAGACACCCGCACCCGGCCAACCCAAACAGCCACCCAGCCTTTAGTCAATGTCGAAACCAATCTAGAAGAAAACGACCCTGCCCACCTGCCCTCTGATGATCTGTCACTGGAAGACTACTTTGTGCGCTTTGTACAGGAAAACGAAGAGCAAATGAGCGAAACCGAGCTGGCACGCAAACTGGGCATTTCACGCAAGTGCCTATGGGAAAGACGCCAGAAACTGGGTATTCCACGCAAAAAAACCGCCGCCTCTCGTTAGTTTCTTAGGTGTTACCGATACACACACACCGTCTTCTGACCTGGCGCATTATCGGTAACACCCATCCTTCCCCACCTCGCAATCCACTCCAAAATTACAGACAACCAACTGTTTTTAAAGTAAATAGCAAGAACCTGGCATGGAATCCGCTGTGTACAGAGCAAGAACAACAAGAATGCCGGCACCAAGTCGACGACAACAAAAACAAAAAACGACTTGGAGACATCTGCAGGCCAACAAAAATAAAAAAACTGCAGCGATCCACAGACCGCTAACAACAATAACAGGTCTAGTCAGGTTAAAACTAAAACAATAAAACCTGGATCACCGGTCTTCAGTGAATGCTGATGGGATGTGAAAATACAAAAATAAAAAGCACCTCCTCATCCGAATGAGTGAACAAAAACAACAAACACTCAGAGAAAAGGCTTTACTGAAGCTAAATTGTTTTGAATACGAGGCGGTTGTAGCAGGCTAATAAAAATAACGCCTTTTTATGACTGTGTTGCGTATTCAGGGCGATCTAGATATCTCCCACTCTAGGCAAGATGTCCTGAAAAAGACTCACGACGGGAAAGCTCGGCTTTCCCGTTTTTTTTACCTGCACAACAAGACTTGCCCTCACTTACAGCTCAGGTAAACTGGCTGCTTTTAATGCAAGATGATTCGCCCATGCTCAAGCGTTTGACCCGCTTTATTTCTAAACCGGCCCGATCTGCCGCACCGTCCAAGCCCCCGGAACCCGTCAAGCTGCCGCGCTCAGCGCACCCTGTTTCTCGCAGCGAAATACCTCATGGTGCGCTTTCAGTGCTCAAGCGCCTGCATGACAAAGGCTTTGAAGCCTACCTGGTTGGCGGCTGTATTCGTGACCGAATGCTCGGCAAGAACCCTAAAGACTTTGATGTCGCAACCAATGCCACGCCAGAAGAGGTCGACCAGCTCTTTCGCAATGCTCGAATTATTGGCCGGCGGTTTCGCATCGTTCACGTACGCTTTGGCCGTGACATCATCGAAGTGACAACCTTTCGTGGACAAGCAGAGACACCAGACAGCCCCCACCACCAGCAGTCTGCAGACGGCATGCTGATTCGTGATAACGTCTGGGGCAGCATTGAAGATGACGCGCTACGCCGCGACTTCACCATCAATGCGCTCTACTACAGTGCTCAAGATCTATGTGTTTATGACTTTACTGGCGGGCTTAAAGACCTCAAAAAAAGGCAATTACGCCTGATTGGAGATCCAGCTGAGCGCTATCGGGAAGACCCAGTGCGAATGCTGCGCGCCCTTCGTTTTGCCGCCAAACTCGATTTTACAATTGAAAAAAAGACCGCCAAAGCCATCCACACTCAAGCATCCACATTGAGTCAGGTTGCGCCGGCACGCCTGTTTGATGAAGTACTCAAACTTTTTTTAGGTGGTGCAGCACTGAAAACTTTTTGCCTGATCAGAGACTACGGCCTGTTTACCTCGCTGTTTCCAGCCACACAAGAAGCCCTTGAGCAAAATCCCGAAGCCCTGGCCCTGTTAGAGCAGGCCATGATCAATACAGACCGGCGTATCCAGGAAAATCGCCCCGTGACTCCGGCTTTTCTTTATGCTGTATTGCTTTGGCCAGCCGTCAACCGCCTGTATCAACAACTAATAGCAGAAGGCGTCCCACCGATACCTGCGCTGCAACAGGCTGCGACTAGCCAGCTCCACCGCCAGGTACAGCGTATTGCGATCCCCAAGCGCTTTAGCCTGCCAATGCGGGAAATTTGGGAGTTCCAGCTCAAGCTGCCGCGCCGTCACGGCCAACGCGCCTGGGATCTGGTGCAACACCCAAGGTTTCGCGCCGCCTATGATTTTTTACTCCTGCGCGAAGATGCCGGGGAGCCCACCGAGGGGCTGGCTGCCTGGTGGACAAGCTTCCAGGAGGCGGATGAAAATCAGCAGCAACTGATGGTTCAGCAACTCAAAGCCCCACCACGAAAAAAGACCAAGCCGCGCAGGCGTCGTGGTCGCAAACCCCGCGCTGAGTCTGGCAATGAGTAAAGCCTATATCGGGTTAGGCAGCAACCTGGGTCAACCGCGCCAGCAACTGCTGAGCGCACTGGCCCATCTCGCTCACCTGCCGCACAGTCGTTTGGTCAGCTGGTCAGGCATTTGGCAAAGCCCTCCGATGGGGCCGCCGGATCAACCCGATTACCTCAATGCGGCTGCTCTACTGGATACTGAGCTTGAACCCCTCGTGCTTTTAGAGGCCCTACAGCGTATCGAAATCGAACAGCATAGAGTTCGTAGTCTGCGCTGGGGGCCGCGCACCCTTGATCTTGACCTGCTCGTGTATGAGCAACTCATTCTGACCACTGAGCGCCTGCAGTTACCCCACCCAGGAATCCCGCAGCGCGACTTTGTGCTTCAACCCCTGGCGCAGATCGATGCTCAGCTCTCCATTCCTAGACAGGGTCAGGTACAGCAGTTGCTTGACCGACTTCCACCCCAGCAACTCAACTGTCGGTTACTAGAGGAAGCACCTGAGCGTCAGACTTTTGACTTTCAGGTTACCAGAGGTAACAATCTAACCTTTCGTGATCACCCCGCAGGATGACCCCATGAAACCAGTCACACTCAGCACACTACAATCACTCAAACACGCACAAGAAAAATTTAGTGTGATCACCTGCTACGATGCCGCTTTCGCCAGCCGCATCAATGACGCAGGGATTGAAGTCATTCTGGTTGGTGATTCCCTGGGCATGGTATTGCAAGGGGAAGACTCTACCCTGCCGGTCACCCTTGAGCAGATGGCCTATCACACCCGCTGCGTGAAAAAAGGCAATCGCCATAGCCTGATCATGGCGGACCTGCCATTCATGTCCGACCCCAGCCTGCCCGCACTACTCAGCAACGCCGCCACTTTGATGCGTGCCGGTGCGCACCTGGTCAAAATCGAAGGCGATGCCTGGTTAGCCCCGGCCATCACCGAACTGACTCAGCGCGGCATTCCCGTGTGTGCCCATCTGGGTCTGACGCCGCAAACCGTCAACCAAATGGGCGGTTATAAGGTTCAGGGGCGTGGTGAGCACGCCGAAGCCCTTTTAAATGCCGCCAAACTCCTGGCTCAAGCCGGTGCTTCACTGCTACTGCTCGAATGTGTGCCCGCCTCTCTTGGACAGGCAATCACCGAAGCGGTTGACTGCCCAGTGATCGGCATTGGGGCAGGCCCCCACACCGACGCCCAGGTTCTGGTGCTTTATGACCTGCTTGGCATCACCCCAGGCAAACCCGCGCGGTTTGTGCGCAACTTCATGCTGGATAGCGGCAGTGTGGAAGGTGCTTTGGCGGCTTATCATCAGGCAGTGAAAACGGGCGAATACCCGGCACCGGAGCACTGTTTCGAATGACCACACCTCAACTGATCACCCGTGCAGATGAACTGCGCCTGCTGCGTCAACAACGCGACAAGGCGCAAAAAACGCTGGCCCTGGTTCCCACCATGGGCAACCTGCACGCCGGACATTTAAGCCTGGTAGAAACCGCAAAAACCCTGGCCGATCAGGTGATGGTGAGTATTTTTGTCAATCCTCTGCAATTTGGCCCCAACGAAGATTTTGATGCCTACCCCCGCACTCTGGACGCTGATTTAGCTCGCCTCGCCGAGGTGGGTTGCGATCTGGTTTTTGCACCCAGTGCCAGCACCCTCTACCCTGAGGGACAAAACCACCAAACACGCGTTCTGGTTCCGCAGGTCAGCGAGGGCTTGTGTGGCAGCAAAAGACCAGGGCACTTTGAAGGGGTGGCAACTGTCGTCTCCAAGCTCTTCAACCTGACTCAGCCTCAAGTCGCCTGTTTTGGTGAAAAGGACTATCAGCAGCTGAGTGTGATTCGCAAGCTGACTCAAGACCTCAACTTTCCGATTCAAATTGTGGGTGTGCCCACCTGTCGGGATGCGGATGGCCTGGCCCTGTCATCACGCAACCAGTATCTGAGCAGCAAAGAGCGCAGCATCGCGCCGGGCTTGTTCGCCACACTCCAACAGACGGCGGCAGCCCTGACCACAGGCAACCGCCAGTTCCATCATCTCGAAGAAGATGCCCGCGCGCATCTCGCCGAATTGGGCTTTGCGCCGGACTACTATGAAATTCGCGCACTGGATCTCACCGCACCCAAAGTCGATGCCAGTGCCTGGGTGATTTTAGCGGCTGCTTTTTTAGGTAAAACCCGCTTGATCGACAACCTTGAGGTTCGACTTTGCGACTCTGGTCGGGGTGGACAAGACCCGTCTAACCCTGTATAACGCGCCCCGAAGCATCCCAAAAGGCATTAGAAACCCATGCAAACAACTTTATTGAAAGCCAAACTTCACCAAGCTCGTGTCACTCATGCAGTGCTTGAGTATGAAGGCTCCTGTGCCATTGATGGCAACCTGCTCGATATGGCTGGGATGCATGAGTATGAGCAAATTCAAATTTACAATCTCGAAAATGGTGAGCGCTTCACCACCTATATTATTCGTGGTGAACCCGGATCGGGCATTATCTCAGTGAATGGTGCCGCGGCCCATTTGGCCGAGGTGGGTGATCGAGTCATCATCTGTGCCTACGCTCACTTCACCGAGGCTGAGCGTGCTCAGCATAAACCGGCATTGATTTACCTGACCGAAGGCAATCAGGTCACCCACACCAGTCACGCCATCCCGGTTCAAGTCGCTTAAAAGCAGCCTCGGCTGCTTTTCTTCCCTCCCCCTGATCTCTTTTTTCTCGCATCCGCGAAAAAAGCTTGGACTGCCGCCCAGTCTGTCATAATCTAATCACTGTACCCTGATTACACTTTGCCTGAGGGGCAATCGCCACCGACAAGCATCGAATCTGGACTCAATCGACATCCGTAGGAGAAAACTATGAAAGACGTTGTTATTGTTGCCGCTGCCCGCACTGCTATTGGTACTTTTGGCGGCAGTCTCGCCAGTGTTCCCGGCCATCAGCTCGGCGCCACCGTGATCAAAGCCCTATTAGAGCGCTCTGGTGTTGCTCCTGACCAAGTCGATGAAGTCATTCTTGGTCAGGTCCTGACTGCGGGTTGCGGCCAGAACCCCGCTCGACAAGCTGTGATTGCTGCAGGTCTAGAAGAATCTACTCCAGCCATGACCATCAATAAGGTCTGCGGCTCTGGCCTCAAGGCGCTTCATCTCGCCACGCAAGCGATTCGTTGCGGTGATGCAGACATCATTATTGCTGGCGGACAGGAAAACATGAGCCAGTCACCCCACATTCTGCCCAACTCGCGCAATGGCCAAAGAATGGGCCACTGGTCGGCACAAGACACCATGATTCAAGATGGCCTCTGGTGTGCATTCAATGACTACCACATGGGTATCACCGCAGAAAATCTCGCTGAAAAGTATGACATCAGCCGAGAAGCACAAGATGCTTTTGCGGCCGACTCTCAAGCCAAAGCGCTGGCTGCTCAACAAGCCGGACGTTTTGAAGACGAAATTGTCCCTGTCACCATTCCTCAGCGCAAAGGCGACCCGGTAGTTTTTGCACAAGATGAAGGCCCACGAAGCGTCACCGCAGAAAAACTGTCGACCATGCGCCCTGCATTCAAAAAGGACGGCAGCGTCACTGCGGGCAATGCCTCCTCCATCAATGATGGCGCTGCTGCTGTCATTCTCTGCTCCGCAGAAAAAGCCGCTGAACTGGGGCTGCCCGTACTGGCTAAAATCAAAGCCTATGCATCCTCAGGCGTTAATCCCAGCATCATGGGTATTGGCCCAGCACCGGCTACGAGAGCCTGCTTAGAGAAGGCTGGCTGGGCTTTAGATGACCTGGATCTGGTTGAAGCCAACGAAGCCTTTGCTGCGCAGGCCTTGAGCGTCAATAAAGAACTCGGCTGGAATGCTGACAAGATCAACGTCAACGGCGGCGCTATCGCCCTGGGTCACCCCATCGGGGCATCCGGCTGTCGTGTTCTGGTCACTCTGGTTCACGAAATGCAAAAACGCGATGCCAAAAAAGGCTTGGCCACCCTGTGCATTGGTGGTGGTCA
>SKHR01000094.1 GCA_007116865.1 Marinospirillum sp.
ACCTCAATATCCGAGCCAGAAAAACGCGCTTCAATTTGTGCGGGCACACCCGGACCAAACATTGGACGCTCCAGCCGCAGCTGTCCTGCCAGATCCGGCTGTTGATCACGTAAGCGCTGCATGACCTGATTGACTTGTGAAACCTCAGTCACTTCAACAATCAGTTGGGCATAAGCCGGATCTGGCTGAACCGGCTCGTAGGTCAGCATGAACCGGGAGGCCCCCTGGCCAACAAAACTGCTCACCGTGACCACTTCTGGCTGAGCGAGCAGATAGTCTTCCAGTTGTTCTATATCACGGCTGGTCGCCCAGATATGGCTCCCCTGAGGCAACTGATAATGGACATAAAATAACGGGGTGTTGCTGTCTGGAAAAAATGCCACTCGCAACCAGCCAAAACCGGAAAAACTCAAGAGTGTCAGCACCACCAAACCCACGAAGGTGAGTTTCTGCCACTTTAATGCTGCAGCCAGCAAGCGGCGATAGACACCATAGGGGCGCGCCTGGTAAGGGTCTGGCTGAGATGAATTTTGCGCTGACGGCTTTAATAAATAACTGCCCAGCAAAGGCGTCACCCAGATCGCCAACACCCAACTGAGCAGCAATGAAATCAAAATGACCTGAAACAGGGAGAATAAAAACTCACCCGTCTGATCCGGTGACAAGCCGATACCGGCAAAGGCCAGAATTCCAATCACGGTGGCTGCCAGCAAGGGCATTTGAGTGCGGCCAACGGCCTCGGTGGCTGCCTGTGATTTTGTCATGCCGCGCTGACGATTGATCAACATGCCTTCAGCCACCACGATCGCATTGTCCACCAGCATGCCCATGGCGATGATCAACGCACCCAGAGAAACCCGCTCCATTTCGATGCTGAACACACGCATGAAAAACAAGGTGCCCATCACGGTCAAAAACAGGGTGGCACCCACGACCACACCGACTCGCCAACCCATGAACACACAAAGCACCGAAATCACAATCGTGACCGACAACAAAAGATTCAGCATAAAGCTGCGTACCGCCTGGTCGACCACCTCATGCTGCTGATAAATCGGGTGCAGGGTCACCCCCAGGGGCAGACGTTCCGACAGGTGTTCCAGATGCGCCTCAACCCGCTGGCCGACATCAACAATATTGGTATCCGCTACCCCGGCCACACCCAGTGTGAATCCAGACTGACCATTGATGCGCACCAGATGATCCGGGTACTCGACGGGCAAGCGCTTCACGTCAGCCAGATCGGCAAGCGTCAGTTGCTCGGTTGCCCCCGGCAACCCGACTCGCAACGCCGCCAGCTCAGCCAAAGAGTCCATGCCAGGACGCACCACCCAGCGCAATCGCTGATCGTCCACTCGACTCTGCCCGGCTGGCTCGACCGAGTTTTCGGTCTGCAAAATATTCAGCAGGTGCTCGATCGGCAAACCCAGGCGTGTCAGCTTTTCATGCGAGACCTCCAGATAAAAAGCCTCACTGGGCAAGCCCGCACTGGTCACTCTGCCCACACCGGGCAGGGTTAAAAGTTCGCGGCGCAGGAAGCGCTCTAAATCGCGCAGCTCCCGATCACTGAAACCTTCGGCGGTGACCGCATAAAAAAGCCCAAACACGTCGCCAAAATCATCGATCACCCGTGAAGACAGGTGTCCCGGCGGCAAACCAGACTGTGCATCATGAACCCGTCGACGTAACTCATCCCAAGCCTGTGGCATCTGAGCACTGGTATAACGATCGGAGATTTCGACCGTGATTTCTGACAAACCGGGCATGGAGCGTGAAGTGACTCGGCGCAGCTGGGGCAACTGCTGAATCGCAGATTCCAGTGGCTCGGTGATCTCCGCCTCGACTTCTAAGGCGGTGGCCCCTGGATAAGGAGTGATCACCAGCGCTTTTTTGATCGTAAATGCGGGGTCTTCAAGGCGGCCCAGGGTCAAAAGTGCCCATAATCCACCCAGACACAGCAGCAACATCAACATCCAGGCATTGATCGGGCGGTGCAGTACCGATTCCACAGGGTTGAACATGAATAAAAGCCTCACTGACCGCTTTGCACAGAACGAACCCGTAAACCCGGCGTCAAACGTGAGGTGCCACGGGTGACCACCTGCTCACCTTCGCTCAGGCCAGAGCGAATTTCGATGCGGTTATGCTGAATGCGACCCACCTCAACCGCTCGCGGCTGAACCTCACCCGACTCTGGATTGACAACCCAGACACGAAAATCATTGGCTGAATGCGGGCTGGTAACTGCCGCCAGAGGCAGGCTGATTCGTGGTGTATCACTCGCCCCAAGACGACGGACTTCAACTGTGACAGTACGCCCCGGCAGCAGGTCCGGTGCCTGGCTGCGTGCCAGTCCCAGAGTCACCTGGTAGGTTTGAACCACTCGATCCGGTTCAGTGACATGCTCCCGATAGGAGAGCGGCAAAGGGTCGCCCTGGTCTAATAAAAGCCAGGCTTCATAGGCCTCTGGGTCTCGTATCCGGTGTATCAAGTCCTCCGGCACACTGATATGCACTCGCCACTCGGTCACATCCTGCACCCGCATCACGGGTGTTCCGGCTTGAATCAAGGTGTGAGGTTCAACCAGGCGCCGGGTTAAAAGTGCATCAAAAGGAGCCGACAGTTGAGTGTAAGACAGGTTCTGCTGAGCCGTTTCGAGTGCAATCTGGGCCAAAGTTTCTTGATCCACCGCCTCATCATAGACGGCTTGCGGGATCGACTGATTGGCCAGTAAAGGCGCTTTACGCGCCCGATCCCGCCGTGCTCGATCCAACTGAACTTCAGCCTGGCGCAACGCCAGCTGATAATCCACCGGGTCTAATAATGCCAAGACTTCTCCCTGGGTCAGCACCTGACCGGGACGCCCAGCAAGAGAGGCCAAACGCCCGCCGACCTGAAACGCCAGGTCAACTTGACTGACCGCATCAACCCGTCCGACAAAACGACGGCTTTCCTGCCCTGTCTCCAGCCTGACCACTTCGGTTTGCACCGGAGTAAAGGTCTCAGCCCAGCCAGCAAGGGATGCACTGACCAGTCCCAAAAACACCCACCCACGGATCTGTCTCGATAAAAAGACTCGTTTCATACATCCTCCGCCAAAGCTTCTATGCGCTGCAGCACCGCCGCTTTTTCTGTGTGATCGAAAGGCAACAGCCCAAGCATGTGCATTAACATTAGTCCCTCGGCGGCAGCCCATAGCGCCGTGGCCAGTTGCGGGTCTTTGGATTCTGTAGAGATTTTGCGATAACGCCTGGCAAACTGCTCGCGCAGCGGATCAAGCATGCTCAGGTTCTGCGCGGCTGCGGCAAGAATGGCCATGGCAATATTGGGATGCAGGTCATCCAACTGGCGGGTCACCTGCACACTGGCTTTAATGGAGGGGTTGGCTTGGCCCTGACGCTCAGTCCAGGCCTGTTCAAATAAAGGCTGATAGGTTGAGGTCAGGCGAGTCAGCATCCCTTCAATCAGAGCTTCTTTACTGGGAAAGCTATACAGCACACCGCCTTTGGTCAAACCGGCTTCTTCAGCCACCGAGTCGAGACTGACCTTGCCCGCCCCCCGCTTTACTGCCACCTGCTCAGCCGCATCCAATATGACTTCCCGTGAGTTATTGCGCCGCCGCTTAATACTTGCCATAGACTCTCTCAACAAAAAAATACCAAAAGGTATAGTTAATTTTGCCAGTATAACGATGCCAACCAGAAAAACAAACCATCGATGCATCCAGACGCTTGCAGACTTAGACTAAAGACTATATACTTTGGTATAAATTGCAGTGCAGCATTAATTGAGGCGTCAATGGTCAGTACAGAACAGCTTGAAACGCTACTTTTCAGTCAACAACAACTGGAGCAACGGTGGGTACTTGGTTTACACGCCCGTCCAGAGACTTGGCGTTTCATCTATGACCGTTATCCACAACTGGCCTTTGTGTTAGCACAAAACCCTAGCCTGCCAACCGATTTAGCAGACGAGCTGGCTAACCACCCAGAGGCCAGGGTTCGCTTAATGATTGCACGTCATCGGTCACTCAGCGATTTTGGTGTGCAAACCCTGATTGATGATCCAGAAGCCGCCGTGCGTTTAGCCCTTGCTCGGCGCAAAGACCTGGATCCCTGTTTTACTGAACAACTGCAAATGGATGCAGATGTCGGTGTACGCTTGGCGACTGAGCGTTATCAGCAGCATCAACCCTTGGCCATGGCCAGTGGTTGGTAGAGAGTTTCCTTCGTCGATTGAACTAAGTGCCCTTTTGCACTGAAGAGCAGCCTGGCTGCTCTTTTTTTTGCCTGAAAAGCAGCCATCAAAACAGCCTATCTGAGCCATTATTTTATTCACAATACCTGTGGATAAAACTGTGAAAAACCCTGTAGCAAACCGAGAGGTTCCCCATGAGACCTAGACCCATGACAGATTGGTTAAAAAGCCACCAACTCAATGACTGATATTTGACAACCCAATCCTTGACAGGGATCAATATGAATTCAATGCGTTGTTTTTAAAGGGTTTTTGTTTTGCTAAAAAAATCATCAACTTGTCATCTCTGTCACGAAAAACCAATCACTTAGCCATCACCCCTGCTCGACTTGAACCAGTCAAAAGGATTGTGTCAACACCTTTTTTAGCCTGTGGACACTTGACATCCATATCATCGCTTTGCAGCCCTTATCGCACCTGCTATTCTGCTGCTTCAACCCTAAAACATGAGTTTTTCAATGCGCCCTTCAACCTCCAAGACCCATCTCGTCGGCAAGGATGCCCCACTGGAAGTCACGCTGGAAAAAATGCAGTCGCAACTAAGCCGTTTAGGCTTTGAGGTTGAACCTAAGTCCTGGCTCAATCCGGTGCCTCATGTCTGGTCTGTCCATCTACAGGACAAGCATTGCCCTCAGCTATTCACCAATGGCAAGGGTACTAGCAAAGAAGCGGCTCTCGCCTCTGCACTCGGTGAGTTCTTTGAACGCCTGAGCAGCAATTACTTTTGGGCGGACTACTGGCTTGGCCCTGAAATCGCGGAGTCGGACTTTGTGCATTACCCCAATGAAGTCTGGCTGCCAGCCACACCTCACAGCATTCAGTCCGTTTTACTGGATGAAACAAGCCGTGCAATCTATGCCGATTTTTTACACCCCGATGCGCTGGTCGATATCAACAGCGGCGCACCCCACCGAGGCATTTGTGCGCTACCCTTTGTACGTCAATCCGACCAGCAGCCGGTTTTGTTTCCGGTCAATCTGATTGGCAATCTGTTTGTCTCCAACGGCATGGCCGCTGGCAATACACAAACCGAAGCTCAGGTACAGGCCTTGTCTGAGATCTGCGAGCGAGCCGTCAAAAACCACCTGCTCAGTGAAGGGCTTTGTCCACCACAAATACCGGATGCGGTACTGGCTCGTTATCCAAAAGTGATGGCTGCTATTCAAGCGCTGCAAGCAGCCGGTTTCCACCTGCAGGTTCGTGATGCCTCCTTGGGGGGCATCTATCCGGTCATCAACGTCAATCTGCTGAACCCCAAGGATGGTGGGTGTTTTGCTTCTTTTGGTGCCCACCCTCTATTTGAAGTCGCACTGGAGCGCACCGTTACTGAACTCCTCCAGGGGCGCGCATTGGATCAACTGGATGTGTTCGCTCCTCCCAGCTTTGATCTGGATGCCGTGGCCGATCCGCACAATCTGGAAACGCATTTCATTGACTCCAGCGGCCTGGTGGGCTGGCCTCTAGTGGCGGATCAGGCAGACTATCCTTTCACTGAGTGGGATTTCCAGGGCGACACCGAAGCCCAGCGACAACAGCTACTAGACCAGCTGGAAACACAGGGGCACAGCGTTTATATCGCTGAATATAACCACCTGGGCGTGCCAGCCTGCCGTATTCTGGTGCCCGGCTTTTCTGAGATTTATCCCCCACAAGACCTCTACTGGGATAACAACAATCAAGGGTTGGTCCTAAGGGATGCCATGCTCAACCTGCCGGAACTGGATCGTCCTGCACTGGCTGAGCTACTGGATCAACTCAATGAGCAGGATTTTAACGACCAGCAGCCCGTTGCTGCGTTAATCGGTGTTGTGCCCGGCAGCGGATTCTGGAAAAGCCTGCGGATCGGGGCATTGAAAGCCATGCTGTGTCTGGCATTGGGTGAAAGCGAAGAAGCCCTTGCTTTGATCGAAAACCACCTGCTGTTTGGACACCTGTCCCCCGACGAACAGCGGCATTATCGCTGCCTGCGCGCCCTACTGGAAATCCACATCGCAGAGCAGTCCTTGCAAAATTTCCAATCCGTGCTCCATGCTTACTTTGGTCAGCAAGAGGTGACGATCTGCACTGAGCTGGTTGAAGGCAAAAGTACCTTTCATGGCTTCACCCCTGCACCAGGACTGACTGGTCTGCAAGCACACCAGGCCCTACTGGAAGCCTACCACAAGGTTCAGGTCGCAAAAATTGCCGCAGCCAAGGCTTGAAATGACCACGAGCCTATGCCTAGATAGAGGCAAACCACACAGGAGGAATCATGCAGCTCAAAGACTCAGCTTTGCTTCAACGTCAAGCCTGGATCAACGGCCAGTGGTGTGATGCCAGCGATTCACAAACCAGCGCGATCCTCAACCCGTCAAACCGCCAGCGACTTGGTGAAGTCGCCAATTGTTCCGCCGTAGATACTCGTCGTGCCATTGAGGCAGCCGCCGCCGCATTGCCCGACTGGCAAGCCCGCACCGCGAAGGAAAGGTCGCAGATTTTACGCCGCTGGTTCGAGCTGATCATGCAACACCAGGAAGATCTGGCTCAAATCATGACCAGCGAACAGGGCAAACCCTTTGCCGAAGCCAAAGGCGAGATCGCCTACGCCGCTTCTTTCGTTGAATGGTTTGCCGAACAAGCCAAACGTGTTCAGGGTGAAACTCTGCCTGGGCATCAAGCCGACAAGCGGATTCTGGTCATCAAACAAGCGATTGGCGTAGCTGCCGCGATCACACCCTGGAACTTCCCTGCGGCCATGATCACCCGCAAGGTAGCCCCTGCACTGGCAGCAGGTTGCACCGAAGTGGTCAAGCCTGCGCCACAAACGCCCTTCTCCGCCCTGGCTTTGGCCGAACTGGCCCATCGAGCGGGTGTGCCTGCCGGGGTGTTGAATATTCTGCCTGCCGATGTCGAGCGATCCATTGAGGTGGGTGCTGAGCTCTGCGCCAACCCCAGCGTGCGCAAGCTCTCCTTTACCGGCTCCACGGCAGTGGGTGTCAAACTCATGCAGCAGTGTGCCCCCAACATCAAAAAGCTCTCACTGGAGCTAGGTGGCAACGCACCCTTTATCGTCTTCGATGATGCCGATCTGGATGCGGCCGTTGACGGCGCGATTTTGTCGAAATACCGCAATGCTGGACAAACCTGCGTCTGCGCCAACCGCATTTATGTGCAATCCGGGGTTTATGACACCTTTGCTGAAAAGCTCAGTCAAGCGGTTGCCCAGCTCAAGGTCGGCGATGGTTTTGAGCCGGATGTTCAACTCGGCCCGCTCATCAATCAACAGGCTCTGGACAAGGTACAGCGCCATCTGGACGATGCACTCAGCAAAGGTGGCAAACTTTACTGGGGCGGTGATCAACATCCGCTGGGTGGCACCTTCATGCAACCTGCCATCCTTACTGACGCCAATACCGACATGCTGCTGGCACACGAAGAAACCTTTGGCCCACTGGCACCGCTTTTCCGCTTTGAAAACGAAGCCGAAGTGATCACCCAGGCCAACGCCACTGAATTTGGTTTGGCCGCTTACTTCTATGCCAAGGATCTCAGTCGTGTCTGGCGCGTGGCAGAAGCCCTGGAATACGGCATGGTCGGCATCAATACCGGCATCATTTCTACCGAAATCGCCCCGTTTGGTGGCGTGAAAGCCTCAGGCTTAGGCCGCGAAGGCTCACATCACGGCATCGAAGAGTATCTGGAAATGAAATACCTCTGCATGAGTATTTAACGATGAACCCAACCGATCACACTCAGCGTTTAATCCAGCATTATGCCGATGCCAATCTCGTCCATCGGCTACGTGAAGCCCTGATTGCCGAAGGCGACAATCCGGATGCGCTGAGCTGTGATCAAATAGCGCCCATCGACCAGCTGCACCTGGGGGGCCGTGCCGCTTCGCGTCAACTGGCCGACAAGGCCGGTTTTATACCGGGTCAGCAGGTGCTGGATCTGGGCTGTGGCACTGGCGGCACCAGTCGCTTGCTACTGGATGAATATGGTGTGCAGGTGATCGGTGTGGATATCACACCCGCCTTCATTGAAACCGCTGTATGGCTCACCCAGGCCTGCGGCCTTCATCCCCGAGCCAAGTTTATTTGTGCCGATGCTCAGCAGCTTCCCTTGGAAGCAGAATCGGTGGATGCGATCTGGAGCCAGCACACCCTGATGAACCTGCCGAATCTAGAGGCCGGCCTGGCCGAAGCGGCTCGGGTGCTGAAACCTGGCGGACAGCTACTCCTGCATGAACTACTCCAGGGTGAAAACCCTGCGCCTTTGGACTTTCCTGTCCCCTGGGCCGATGAGGCCGGCACCAGCCACTTGCGCCCTCAACAAGCCTTCGAGCAAGCCCTGAGTGCAGCCGGATTCACCCTCAAACGCAGTGAAGACATCTCCCAGCAAGCGCTGGCCTGGCGACAAAAACATCGCGCCAAAGAAGCACGCGGACAAACCGGCATTCTCACCCCTCAGCTGATTTTTGGCCCACGTTTCATTCAGATGGGTAAAAACCTGCTGGACAACCTCGCCAGTGACAAGGTGCGTTTGGTCGAAGCCATTTGGGTTAAAAGCTAAAACAAACCCATTGCTTAAATGGATTTTATAAACGCCAGGGGTTTCATGTCATCGCGAGGAGCGCAGCATGCCCACAATAACAACACGTCATCGCGAGGAGCGAAGCATGCCCACAATAACAACACGTCATCGCGAGGAGCGAAGCGACGTGGCGATCTGCCTGTGATTGCTTCGCTACGCTCGCAATGACAGTGGGTGCTCGCAATGACAGTGGGTGCCGCAATAACAACATCGCGTCATCGCGAGGAGCGAAGCGACGTGGCGATCTGCACGGGATTATTGACCAGCTATCGAGCCAGCTTGACCAGCTCAAGGTGTGATCACTCAAACCCTTTTGCCTCCAACTGCTCAATCAGCCTGTCCAAGCCCCGGCGTGTCCAGCTTTTCAACCGGGGCTTGTCTTCCATCCACTCAACCCAGGCCGGTGAGTGGGCATAGTAATAATCGACCAGTGTTTCTCCTA
>SKHR01000005.1 GCA_007116865.1 Marinospirillum sp.
CCCCATCGGCATATACCTGTTCGATTCCCATCACCAGCCAGTCAAGCTCAGCGGGATCTGCAGGATTGTCGCTATGGCTGGTCAGTTGCAACAACAACAGCCTGGAAGCACAAATCCATAAATGAAAATCCTGCTGAATCGCCAAGTCATGACAGCGGCGTGCCTGACGCAAAGCGTCCTTTTCCTCGCCACACCAGGCCAGCACGGTTCCAGCCGCAAACAGGCCAAAGCAGGCATTATTCAGGTTCACTTCCGCCAGGCTGTCCAGCAGCTTTTGCGCCCAGCGAAGTGCCGCCTGCTCTTGGCCCGAAAAATAACAAGACCAGCCTAGAAAACACAGGGTATGCACATAGGGGTTTTCATGAGAGTAGATCAGATAGGCCTCTGGTCCATGCGATTCGGCCAGCTTCAGTCCGCGCTGGGCAAACTTGATACTCTGCCCAAAATCACCCAACCAAAACAAAGAGTTGGTCATCGCCCAGCAACCAATCACCAATTGCACATCATTTTCCGCAATATCAATCAGGTGCTGGGCCAAAGGCAGACTGGCGTTGTCTTCCTGCTGCGATCCCACCCCCAAAAACCGCAGGTAAGCCGCTCTGAAATACTGCGGCTGATTGCCCGCAGCCAAAGCCACTGGCTCATTGTCGGTTGAGAGCTTAAATGCCAGCTGGTCACCATAACCAAAACACAGAATACGTGCCTGTGCATAGCCGTTGTAAAGGGTGACGGCATCCTCGGGGGCAAAACCCGCCTGATCATGCAGTTCAACCGCCTCACCTAAACACTGCATCACTTCAGGGTAATCGTGACACTGCCAGGCCATGTTTCCCGCCTGCATCCACAATTCACCAGCCAACTGGGTTTCACCCGCTCGCCCCCAGTGATAAGCCAGCCTTTTTAGGGGCTGAGGACGATCCGTATTCAGGTATTCCAGGCTGAGTGCCATCACCCGGTTTAAATAGCGGTAACGGCTGGGTGGATTGAGTTCGTTCAAAGCCCATTGCAGTAAAGGACGGGCAAATTTCAGTGACTGATCCGCGAAGACTTGAAGCACTCCACACGCCACAAGTTGCTCAAGTTTTTGCTGAGCGTTTTTCTCACCACTCTGCTCCAGCAGACTGATCAGCAACTGCTTTTCTGTTTCCATCCCCACGGCCGCAACCGTCATGGCCGCGCTTTTCAATACGCCCAAGTCTTCTGCGACCACGGTAAAAAAAGCCAACAGGCTATCTGGCAGGCGGGCAAAGGGTTGATTGCGACCCGACAGAATCATCAGTGACAAGGGGTTGCCCTCAGCCACCTGCACAATGCGATGTAAAGTGTCAGGGGAGTGCCAAACACCCTGGCGCTGACTGTGTTGACTGCACAGCAAAATCGCCGCCTCATCACTGAGTGCTGGCACATGGATCTGGTGATCACAGAGCAGTGATACCGAATCTGGATCATGGGTTGAAATCAACAGGGTCCAGCGCTGCTCAGGCAAAGCCGACCAGTAGTCTAAAAAAGCCAGCGTCTCTGGGTCGCACCACTGAGCATCTTTCAACCACACCAGACGCAGATCGGGGTGACTGAGCTGGGCTGCCAGGGTTGAAAAGTCAGCCGTAAAGTCCACACGACTGTCATTGACCCCTGATAAATCAACCCACTCTTTGAGCAGACCAAAGGATTCGTGATATCGATCCGGGTAGGCATGAAACACTTTCAGCGCGGTGCCACTGATCCCGTGACTGTCCAGCCAGTGATGAATCAAGCAGGTCTTACCACTACCGGGCTCACCAACAATCAGCACTCGCTGTGAGAGCTCACCAATTTTTGCTATCACCGCCTTGAGCACTTGCTCAAGGCGGTCCAAGCCGCTCTGTGCAATTTCTTTTGGCATCAAGGTCGGCGCCAGATCCAACACAGAAGTGGTTTGCAGCAGGTAGCTTTTCCAACCAATATCGCTTTCTATCTGAGGGTCGCCGACCTTAACCCGATTGCCGACCAGCTCCCTCAGCGCCTCACTCAAACGGATTTGTCCTGGCTGAGCCTGGTTACACAGACGTGTGGCATGATCGGTCATCTCGCCTTGCAAATCCGGTACCGAGTCTTCGTCAGATGACAGAACTCGACCGCAGTGCAAACCGATTTTGAGCTGCAACTGGGGTGTTTGAAAATCCTGCAATAAACGCATTGCAGCACAAATCGCCTGCCAGCCAGGATAGTAAACCGCCTGCGGCCAGTTGAAATAAAAGAAGGACCCATTACCGGCACTAGCGCGATGCCAGGCCTGCATATAGCCACACACCCAGTCCCGAGCTTTGCGATCCGCATCAAAAATGGCTTGAGCTTGCACCTCTGGGTCGTTCGCCAGACTGACCCAGCGCAGGCGCATCACCACAGCAAAAGACACCTGGCTGACTGCCGGGAAAGGACGAGGAAAGTGGGTCGAAGGTCGCTCCGGTGCGCGGTGCAAACGGTCATGCAATGCCAGGGTTTCGCCTTCCGGCAGCAAACCCATCTCACGCTCAAGGCGCTGGGCATAGTGCTTAAAATACTTGTGTGCCAAGCCTGTCTGTCCAGACTCGGCACAAATACTCATCACCTCTCGCAGTAAACGTTCATCGTCCGGGTCAATTTCCAGCAGCACCTGAGAAAAACGACTCAACAGCTCTGGCTGGCCCTGACGCTGGGCGCACTTCAACAGGGTTTGCAACAACTGGGTTTGACGCAAGCGAAAGTGAATGCGCTTGGCATGCAACCAGTCTTCAAACACCTCACAGTCCGGCAGGCTGTATGCGGGCAAAAACTCACCGCTGAGCTGAGCATCATAAGTCGAAGTCAACAACCGTTGGCTGGTTTCACAAAAACCACTAACACAGTCATGACAGTGTAACTGCAAGCCTTCCAATTGATGAATATCAACGACCAGCTCAGGTGAACCCAACCACTGCAAGGCGTGACGATCTGAGGCAATCAGGTTTTCATAACCGGCTTTAGCCAGGGTGCGAGTCAGACTGAACAGCACCTGACGCAGGTTCAAGCGTGAGGCCTGCTCATCTAGATCCGGCCAAAACACACTGGCCAGATACTCACGTGAATGAGGTCGCTGAGGCTCTGCACTCAAATAGGCTAACAGCCCCAAGGCTTTACGATAACGCCCCTGGAGCGGCAAGGTTTGTCCATGAATCCTGACTTCTGGTGAACCCAGCAAACACAAATGTGGGCTGACCACTGAGCGAGCCATTGTTTCGTTCCTTTACGCAGCGGCTGAAAAAGACAGTTGATTGAATCTCACTAGAGGCTAGCCAAAACCTGGCCAAAACTTCGTTATCTCTTCGCGCATTTTTGTAACATTTTGGATGAAGACTCAGGCTTGTGATGCGAAGTGTTTTTTCTCTGCGGCGGTCTCAAGTATACTGAGAACCCAACATTTCCTGGCAAATGAACCTGACTATGTACTCCTTGGCACGCAAGTTTTTCTTTACGCTCTCCGGCGAAATGGCGCACCAACTGGCTTTAGAAAGCCTGGATGCAGCCTGGCGACTGCGTTTAACTCGGCTGATGGCTGCTCCACCAATCCACGCACCCGTTGAAGCGATGGGGCTGACTTTCCCCAACGCCGTAGGACTCGCCGCTGGGTTAGATAAAAACGCAGACCACCTCAACAGCCTTGGCAGCCTTGGCTTTGGGTTCATCGAAGTCGGTACGGTCACTCCAAAACCCCAGCCAGGCAACCCCAAACCCCGCCTGTTCCGTATTCCTGAGCAGGAAGCCATCATTAACCGCATGGGCTTCAACAATAAAGGCATGGCGCACCTGATCGCCCAGGTCAAAAAACGCCAGTATTCCGGTTTGATCGGCATCAATCTTGGCAAAAACCTCACCACGCCCGTTGAGAAGGCCGTGGATGATTACCTGCTGGGATTAGAGGCCGCTTTTCCGCATGCTGACTACATCACCGTCAATATTTCATCGCCCAATACACCAGGACTGCGCAGCCTGCAATACGGTGAGGCCTTAAAGCAGCTGCTCCAACCTCTCAAACACCGCCAGCAACAACTGGCAGACGAGCAACAGCGCCATGTTCCTCTGCTGGTCAAGGTTGCACCGGACATGAATCGAGATGAACTACAAAGCCTGGCTGACTGTTTACGTGAAGTCGCCGTAGATGGTGTGATCGCCACCAACACCACTCTGGATAAGTCTCAGGTGTCTGAGTTTAAAAATGGTCAGGAAGAGGGCGGCTTGTCCGGTCGTCCGCTGACGGAAAAAGCCAATCAAATGACCGCGCAGCTGACCGAAGCCCTGGAGGGCAGCCTGCCGATCATCGGTGTGGGTGGGATTTTCTCCGCCGCCGATGCCAGCGAGCGGATTAAAGCCGGGGCCACCCTGGTTCAGCTCTACACCGGATTTATTTATAAAGGCCCACAACTGATTCATGAGTGTGCTGAGGCGATTGCTGCGATTCGCCCTCTCGCTCCAAAAGGCAACGAATCACGCGGCAACTGAGTCTTGTTTCTGGCGCAGCTCTTTGTGAATTTTTTCCAGTACAGAGAAGCTGCGTGACAAGGCATCGACACAGTCAGCATCCAGTTGTGTACCAGCCATTCGGTGGATTTCGTGTAACGCCTTTCCCATACTCCAGGCTGGCTTGTAAGGCCGCTCACTGGTGAGCGCATCAAAAACATCCGCCACAGCAACGATCCTTGCCTCAATGGGAATGTCAGCACCTTTCAGTCCAAAAGGATACCCACTGCCATCCATTTTTTCATGATGATAAAGCACCATGTTTTTGAGCATCTGTACATCCTGCATCTGATCCAGGCCATGATGTTCAATCACCAGATCCAACAGACGCGCACCTTCAAGCGTATGGTTTTTCATGACCTCAAACTCTTCTTCGGTCAAACGCCCAGGCTTAAGCAGAATGCTGTCTGGTACCACCACCTTGCCAATATCATGCAAGGGTGCAAATAGAAACATCTGGCGGATTTGCCGATCCGTAAATGACCAGCGCCCCGACAAACGGCTGGCAATCAGCTGGGTATAATGTGCCATGCGTTCAAGATGGCCACCTGTTTCTGGATCACGCTCAGCACAGAGCGTCATGGTCGAACGGCTGGCCGCGATCAGTGCCCGAATCATGGCCTGATCCTGATCAATCAGTTGGGCAATCAGCTGACTGTAAATCTCAAGGTCATCATACATTTCTTCCCGAAACACATAACGCGTGCGCGAATTGAAGAAAACAAAACCCATCAACTGCCCGCTGCTGATCAAGGGCGCGGTATAACTGGAAAGCCAGCCCTGCTCAACCAATGTCAGGGTGTGAGGATTCACTTTACCCTGATGAATCGGAGGCACCAGCAGGTTCAAATCATGAATCACCCGTGGCTGCACGCTCTGGGCGATTTCGCGCAAAGATTCGGCCTGGCTGAGCGGATATTCATAGGCGGTGATGGCTTCTTCGGCACGACTGGTCGAGAAAAAGGTGCGCACTATGTCTGTGTCCGGGTGATACAGGGCAATCGAAAAACGCTCCACCTGGGGGTGACGGGTTTGCAGACGCTCACCTAAAAAGCGCAGCTTGTCTGTCAGGGTTTTGCAGCTGGATAACTGCCTGAACAAACTCATGTTTTGCATGATCACTATCCTGGACTCCGGTATTGGCTTATATCAGCTTATTGTTATATCCGTCACCTTAGCAGCCCTGCGTTATCTCAGCGTTATCAAAACATGCTTTTTTGATGACAAAAAAAGCCGCCACAAGGGCGACTTTAAAAACCACAAAATACCGGCTTAAGCGCGTGGTGAAAACTTGCGCTTTGGCTTACGCGCCACCTCGGCTTCACGACTGGTCAAAGACAGGGGAACGCCACAAACACGGACACGTCCCAAGGCTTGCAGCACGTTCTTTGGCATGCTTTCAGGCAGATCCACGGTGGAGTAGTCCTGCTGAATATCAATCCGACCGATTTGGCGGCTGGAAAGGTTCGCTTCATTGGCAATCGCGCCCACGATATTAGCGGGTTTGACGCCATGCGAGCGACCAATCGGCATACGATAACGAGTCATGCCGGCTTCCACCTGGCGACTACGACCACGAGGTTCGCGTGGTTCACGACGACCTTTGTCAAAGTCGTTGGACTCACGGTGACGAGGCGCCGCTTTGACGACCACCTCTTCAACCCACAGAGGCGTTTCACCTTGCGCCAAGTGCGCCAAAGCAGCAGCAATCAGCAGAGGGTCGGCTTCTGTTTCGACTTGAATCGACTCAAGCAAAGGTAAAAACTGTTCCAATCGCTTGGACTGCATCGCGCCCAATACTCGCTGTTTGAAGGCTTCTTCACGACGGGCATTGATGGCTGCGGCTTTAGGCAGTTCCATCGGCTCGATACGCTGACCGGTGCTGCGCTCCAGGTTTGAAAGCAAGCGACGCTCACGCGGGGCAACAAACAAAATCGCCTGACCACTGCGACCGGCACGACCGGTCCGACCAATCCGGTGAACATAAGACTCGCTATCATGAGGCGCATCATAGTTGATGACATGACTGATCCGCTCAACATCCAGACCCCGGGCAGCCACATCCGTCGCCACTAGAATATCCAGGCGTCCACGCTTGAGCTTTTCTACCGCCTGCTCACGCTGAGCCTGCGCCATGTCACCATGCAGGGCGCTGGCACGAAAACCACGACTATTTAAAAAGTCGGCCAGATCACTACAGCTGGCTTTGGTTCGCGTGAAAACAATGATGCCATCACTGTCTTCGGCCTCCAGGATTCGAACCAGTGCCTCAGACTTGGATAATCCTGCCACCATCCATACTCGCTGACTGACGGTATCGGCAGTACGTGCTTTAGCGGCAATCCGAATTTCTTTGGGCGATTTTAAGTGCTTCTGGGCGATCCGACGAATGGCCTCTGGCATGGTGGCCGAGAACAACACCACCTGACGCTGCTTAGGGGTCTGGTCTAAAATCCACTCAACGTCATCAATAAAGCCCATGCGCAGCATTTCATCGGCTTCATCCAGCACCAGGGTTTGTAACTTGGACAGATTCAGGCTGCCACGACGCATGTGATCCATCACACGACCTGGGGTGCCCACTACAACTTGAGCCCCTGCTTTCAAGGCTTTAAGCTGATCACGGTACTCAGCACCACCATAAAGGTTAGCCACTTTAACACCGGGCAAATTTTGACCGTATTTTTCAACTGATTCAGCGACCTGCATCGCCAACTCACGAGTCGGTGCAAGCACCAAAACCTGCGGCAGATTCAAAGAAAAATCAAGACGAGCCAGCAAAGGCAGCGCAAAGGCAGCCGTTTTTCCAGTGCCGGTTTGAGCCTGTCCTAGCAGGTCGTGACCTTCCAGCAACAGCGGAATGGTTTGTGCTTGAATGGGTGAAGGATGAGTATATTCAATCGCAGAAAGAACAGACTCGGGCAGGCCCAGCTGATCAAAAGCGGGCAGCAAGCTTTCATAAGACATGTAATTTTTTACCTAAGGGTACTATTCACGCAGAGGCGGGCGCGGGCCCGATAACACAGAGGGAGGGCAACGACAGCCTGATGCAGGGACGCACAACTTGGTGCGTTCTCGTTCAAGAGGGCGCACTCTAACAGACTCATTCCAGCTTAGCCAGTTTTTTTCTGATATTTGCCATTTTGTTTACTCACGCTCGCAGTTCAGAAACAAAAAGTGGGCTGGTATCCGCGATACTGAACAGTTAATCTTACCTTTTATAGCCATGTCACTTATCCGGCTGTCGACAGGAAGCGATGCATTATGGCCCAGCGAATTTCTGGGGTTCTACTGGTGGCCTTACTTTATTGGCTGAGTGGAACTCTGGTTAGCCAAACAGGATTACACACTCAGGTTCTTCCCTTTTGGGTCGGATCTGGCCTGGCATTAGCGGTTTGCTATCGCTATGGTTACTGGACTTTGACCGGGGTATGGCTGGGCAGCTTTGCCTTTAACTTCAGTTTTGCCAGTCATGACCTGCTGCAAACACCGTCCACTTCACTGGTCATCACCACTGCCGCTTTGCTGGCCATCGGCGCTGCGGTCCAGGGCGGAGTCGGTGCCTGGCTGCTCAAAAACCGCCTCGGCAATCCTTTGACTGCTCGCAGCGAAGGTAGAATTCTACGCTTCATCCTGCTGATCGGCTTTGCAACCAGCCTGATCAGCGCGACCTGGGGCAGCCTCCTGCTGAACTTTTTACTTTCGCCTTCAACCAGTGCGGGCTGGTGGCAAGACTGGTTTACCTGGTGGATGGGCGACAGCTTCGGTGTTGTGATTGCTGGCCCACTGGTGCTTGCCCTGCTGTCACCGAAACAAGAGCGCAAGCTTCCTCGCCCCAGGCTCCGTTTGATTCAGATGTACACCATGACCCTGGTAGGGGTTCTGATCATCAATCATCTGTACATCATGCAAATGCAGGCTCAAATGGAGTCCAGCTTTAACCGTGATGCGGATGTTTTTCATGCCAACCTGAACCGCCTGTATCAACAGAACCTGGCCGACCTGGCCATTCTGGAAAGGCAGGTCATTCAGAATCGTGGCATCTCTGCTGAGGCTTTCCGTTCGGCGACCCATGAGATTTTGCAACGCAACGCCTCAATTCGTGCTTACTCCTGGGACCCCATCATCCACCCGGATGAACTCGCAGAGTTTGAGGCTCAAACCCGTGAAGAGCTGAACTACCCGGAGTTTGCCGTCTATGGTGACTCACCCCACCCCAATGACCCACTGATCCCGGTTCAGTATGTTGAGCCAATGCAGGATAACCTGCCTGCTTTAGGTTTCAATCTCCTATCCATTGAAGACCGGCAGCGCTGGGTTTTGCAGTCACAGGAAACTGGACGTGCGATTGCCACCGAAATTCTGAACCTGACCCAGGCACCCGATGAACCTGGATTGCTCATACTTCAACCCGTATACCTCAGCCTTCCCAGCACCGATGGCAGCCTTTTATCGGCTGACAAACACCTGGCGGGCTTCATGGTGGCCGTATTCACCGCCAGCCGCATGGTCGATGCCGCCGTCAATCTCAGTGGTCTGCAGGGCATTCAGTTGAGCTTTTATGAATACCAGGCCACCCAGCCCTTTTACACCTACCCCTATGCCGACACTTTGACCAACGGGGTTTTTTCACAAGACTTTGAGTTTGATTTTGCTCAACAACGCTGGGAAGTTCGACTGACGGCGCTGCCCACCTATCTGGCTATTCATCCCAACAGCAATTTAATGGAGTTTCAGGCACTGCTGGTGCTGCTCAG
>SKHR01000059.1 GCA_007116865.1 Marinospirillum sp.
CTGGAAGACAACCTGCGGGTGCCTTCTGGGGTGTCCTACATGCTGGAAAACCGCAATGTCACCAAACGCATCCTGCCGGATCTGTTTGCAACGGGACACATTCAGCCAGTCGATGACTACTGCTCCAACCTTTATGACATGCTGGCGGCCATGTCACCCCGGCCTGGTGATGATCCGCAGATCGTGGTCATGACCCCCGGCATTTATAACTCTGCCTATTATGAGCATTCCTATCTGGCGCAACAGATGGGGGTTGAACTGGTTGAAGGTTCGGACCTGCTGGTGGGGGATGATGACTGTGTTTATATGCGCATGGTTGATGGCCTCAAGCGTGTGGATGTGATCTATCGACGTATTGATGACCTGTTCCTTGACCCTGAAGCCTTCAATCCGGAGTCTGCCCTGGGGGTCGCTGGCCTGATGCGCGCCTGGCGCAACGGCAAGGTGGCCCTGGTCAATGCGCCTGGAGCGGGTGTTGCTGATGACAAGGTGGTGTACGCCTTTGTGCCCGACCTGATCCGCTATTATCTGGATCAGGAGCCACTACTGCCCAACGTCCCCAGTTATCTGTGCATGCGCGAGGATGACCGGCGTTACGTGCTGGATAATCTGGACAAGCTGGTGGTCAAACCGGCGAATGAATCTGGCGGTTACGGCATGCTGGTCGGCCCACATTCCACCAAAGCGGAGCAAAAAAAGTTCGCCGAACTCATCAAAGCTGACCCTCGCAACTATATGGCTCAGCCAACCCTGTCCCTGTCCACCGCACCAACCCTGTGTGATGGGGTGGTCGAACCGCGTCATGTGGATCTGCGCCCGTTCATCCTCTCATCTGGTAACCAGGTTCAGGTCACCACCGGCGGCCTCACTCGCGTGGCGTTGACACAGGGTTCTCTGGTGGTCAACTCCTCGCAGGGCGGCGGCAGTAAAGACACCTGGATTGTGGATACCAACCAACTGCAGAGAGGTCAGTGATCATGCTGTCTCGTGTTGCCGAAAACATCTACTGGCTGGCGCGTTATCTTGAACGAGCTGAAGATACGGCCCGCCTGATCACCGTGACCAGCCACCTGCTGCTGGACTTTTCTCGCGCCACCCGTTTGGACTGGGAATCGCTGGTCACCATCACAGGCAGTGAAGCCATTTTTGATGAGCACTATGAAAAACGCGATGAAGCCAGCGTGCTGAACTTCCTCTGTGGTGACCAGCGCTACGGTAGCTCAATCATTGCGTCACTGGCCGCGGCCCGTGAAAACCTGCGCACCACCCGTGACATTATGCCTCGTGAAATCTGGGAAGAGATCAATCAGCTGTACCTGGATATCAATCGCAAGGTTCAAGGCGGCATCACGGCACGTAATCGTGACAGTTTTCTCAAGCGCGTGATTCGTAGTTGCCAGACAGTCACCGGTCTGATTGAAGGCACCCTGAGTGATACCCAGGTGCGCACCTTTTTACTGCTGGGCCGACACCTTGAGCGCGCGGACATGACCACCCGCATCATCGATGTTCGCTCTGCCAATCTGCTGCCCCGGACTCCGGAAGAATTGACCCCTTTTGAAAACCTGCAGTGGATGAGTGTATTGAAATCCCTCACTGGCTATCAGATGTATCGTCAGCAGGTTCGCTTAAGAGTCCGTGGGCCGGATGTACTGCGTTTCCTGCTGCAGGACAAAACCTTCCCCCGAGCAGTGACTTGCAGCCTGCGAACCATGGTTCCAGTGCTGGAAAACCTGCCACGCCACGATCGGGTGCAACAGGTGATCGATGACCTCAGCCGCCACCTGATTGCCACAGATGTTGAGGCCCTGGCCGCAGAACCCGAGCAGCTGCATCTGTTTGTTGATGAGCTGCAGGTGGGGTTCAATCAGGTCCATAACGCTATTGCAGAAAGCTACTTTGGCGGGAGTCTCAGCACCCAGGGGTAAGATCAGCGATGTCAGGCTTTTTTGACAAACATTGACTTAAGCTGCATCGGGCCGATCCCGTCAATCTTACAGTCAATGTCATGGTCACCTTCGACCAGGCGGATATTTTTCACCTTGGTGCCAACCTTGACCACCAGTGAAGAACCCTTGACTTTCAAATCCTTGATCACGGTGACACTGTCGCCGTCCTGGAGCGGGTTACCATTTGCGTCCTTGATGTTCAGGCCGTGATCAACTTGCACTGGCTCACCCGCGATCCACTCATGACCACATTCGGGACAAACCAGACGATCACTCTCCTTATAGGTAAAAGCGGAGTCACAACTAGGACAGGGAGGTAAGGAATGCATCAATTTGCTCTTATGTTTTGTGGTGCCCCGAATAGGATTCGAACCTATGACCTTCCCCTTAGGAGGGGGACGCTCTATCCAGCTGAGCTACCGGGGCTTGTGGCGGCGGATTATAACGTTTGAATTTAACGAACGTCCAACCGCAGGGCTTCTCGCTGTAAGTGGATGACAAACCGGTCGATCACCGTTTGTACCTTGCCATCAACATTGATAAAACGAAAGCCGCAGCTGGTGGTATTCTGCTGTTCGTTATACACCGCATGACGGGCTTCCACGGCCACCTCTAAGCCCTCAAAAGGCTCCGGCAGCTGCAGGTACAGCTCCTCAAAGATTTCTAGCACCCGAAACTTGGGGTCAACCAGCTGTTTGAACCCCAGTCGGCAGCCGGTATTGGAAATATCCAAAAGCACCCCGATCAGCGGGTTTTTACGCTCATAAGACAGCAGGCTGGCTTTGACCTGCATCGAGCGCATCACTCGCGCGCGGTAAGCATCACGCTTTTGGGTATGAGCCAGGGATTTAGGAAAAGGCACCTGATACAGGGCCGCCCCCTCATCATTGATGACTCGTTCAACCTGGCAATGATTAAAAAAAACCGAAACGCCATTAGCCGAGCCCCGCACCGAAAACACATCACCGGCTTCGGCACGTTTGTGCGCACTGGGCAGGCTGAGTTCATCCAAATAAAAGACCTGCTTATCACGATCCACATCAACAATCATGCTCAGGAAGTTTTGATCAGTGCCACGAAAGTGCACCGAGATTTGGGAGTGAAGTCGCTGCAATGAGCTTAAAATACTGGAGATTTCAGCAACATCACTGACAAGATGTTCATCTTTAGCTGGCATAGTGATTTAAATCCCTTTGCGTGTCAGGCCTTACCTAAGTCTCTGGGCAGGTTCACACCAGAGCCGCCAGAAGGTTGATAAACTTTTACCTTGCCTTCACCGGGCGCGTGCTGAAGGCTGGCAAGCATCAGGTCAAAGTGCTGCATTGCTCGATTCACGAGCCGCCCATTGATGAGATTCTGCTCGTGTACCTTTTCCATCAGATCAACCAGCTGCTTCCAACCCTTGCCCAGCGCGGTTGCCACTCCCGGTGATTGACTCTGGATGAAGGCTTCCACCCCCGCCAGGTCATCTGTCAGGCCTTGATCCAGCAGAAAACGTTTGCGCCCATCCACATCGGCTTGGATTTTCTCAAGCAGAGTCTGCTTTTGCTGCGTGAGAGATTCAAGTTTCTCTGTATTTTCAGGGCCTTTTTCCAGGCACTGTTGCTCCGTCCTCAAAACGTCGAGCAACGCCTGTAGACTGGCAATGCCTTGCAATAGGTGATCTTTGAAAAACTGTGCGGCTGTTTTAGTCACTGGCTTAACCTGTCGAAAGCGGTGTTGATACCAGTCTATCCCTTCTGTCCAGATACAAAAAGCCCCCCAGCAGGCTGGAGGGCCAGATATGACTTAAAAACGGATCAGAGGTTTGATTCAAAGCCGAGAATACGCCCCGCCAGCTTTTGGTGATCGATACGATATTCGCCACTTTCAATTTGCTGGCGCAGCGCTTCAACCCGCTCAGCATTGAAAGAACCGTCATTTTCGCCACGCGCCAGTTGCTGGCCTTTGTCACTCAGCTGCACTTTTTCACTGGGAGCCGCTGCACTTTCATTGGAAGAACGCGCTTTGGCACTTTCTTTAGTCGAACCCTGACCTTCACCTCTGACCCGAGGGTTGAGGTTGTTATTGATTCCATTGAGTTCGATAACCATAATCTGCATCCTATCGTCTTGAACGGTCGCTCTATACCTAGGGTTTCGGCGGCCTGGCAAAAAACTTTAGCACTTTCGCTAATTTTTTTATGCGATCAAAAATTCACCTCAACCTGGCCTCGATCCGTCACTCGGGCCCGGATCACTCGCCCGGATTGCACATTGCGCACGCGCACCTGATCGCCCACTCGTCCGCTTTCCATGGCCTCTCCCATCATGCGGATACTTAGGTTTTCACCCACCGCACGAATGACCACCTGATCACCTCGCTCTACCGCATTGACAGCAATCAAATGGCGGGTGGTGATCACTTCATCAGCTCTGACCGCACTGCGCAAGCGCATGCCTTGTAGATCCTGTGGGTCAGTATAATAGTTGCCACGAACTCTGGAAACATCGATTTCCATCAAACGCAGCTGCGATGCCGACAAGGCTGTTCCCCGTGGTAGAGCAGTGGCAGCTACCACGACCGCATGGTGCAACAAAACCTCGGCAGTGACAAAAACAAACCAGTCCGGCTGTGAACAGGTGACTCGAAGATTCACTCGCCCTCTAAGCTCGGCATTGCCCTGAGGCGCAATCTGCAAGGGAACCTGGCAAGCCGGCAACAGGATATCAGCTGGTACTGCCACAATCTGCACTTGAGCATTGGGCTCGTTGAGCTGCTCAGCGACCCAGGTCTGCGCAGCCTGCTGCAAGCTTTGCATATCCTGTGACCCTGCAGCGACACTGAGCAGTGGCAGCCACACCCCAAGCACCGCAAAAAAAAACCTGGCAACCTGCTTTCTCATCTGCCTCACTTCTCGCCCGATCTGGGACAACTTAGAAATAATTCAATAAGCAGTTTATACTCTTTTCAGGTTGATCAATACTACTCAGACCAACAAGCAAAGGATCCACCCAGTGTCACTAACTGACTCGGCCGGAAAACTCTCTGCACGTAACAAGGTTGCTGGTGGCAATCGCATGGAACTGTTGTTGTTTCGACTCAATGGCCGCCAGCTGTATGGGATTAACGTATTCAAGGTCAAGGAAATCATTCCTTGCCCCAGACTGACTCAGTTGCCCAAACACAGCCATGAGGTCATTGGTGTGGCTCATGTGCGTGATGGCACAATTTCGGTCATCGACTTAGGTATGGCAATTCGCCAACCCGCAATTAAAGACCCCAAAAACAGCTTTGTGATCATTACTGAATACAATCGCCGCACCCAAGGCTTTCTGGTTCATGCGGTGGATCGCATCATCAATCTGGATTGGGAGTCGGTTCATCCGCCACCCAGTGGCAGTGGCAAAAACAGCTTCTTGACTGCGGTCACCCAAATGGATGACCAACTGATCGAAATCATCGATGTTGAAAAAATCATCGCCAGTGTTGACCCCTTCGCTCAGGGTGTTTCCTCGGGCATCCTGACGGATGAAATTCGAGAGAAGGCCAAAAACTTTCACATCCTTTTGGTGGATGATTCCAGCGTGGCTCGACACCAGGTAGAGCGTAATCTTGAGGAAACAGGGGTTCGCTACACCAGTTTAACCAACGGGCGGGAAGCACTCGACTACCTGAACGCCCTGGCCGATGAAGGGGTTCGGGTTCAGGATGAGTTCTTAATGATGATTGCCGACATTGAAATGCCAGAGATGGATGGCTACACCCTGACTCGATGCGTCAAGCAGGATCCCCGCTTGGCGAACCTCCCCATTCTGCTTCATTCTTCTCTAAGCGGCATTTTTAATGAAGCAATGGTGAAAAAAGTCGGGGCAAACTATTTCTTAGCCAAGTATGATGCCGATGAGCTTGCCAAGGTGGTGGTTCGACAAATACGCTCAATCAGTGGCGAATAGCACTGCTTGAAAGGATGACTTTTGTTTAAGATTCTATTAAGTTAGCTGAACCCGTTTAGCTGAACTTGTGCTTCAGGATGCTATGTATGTCAATAAACAAGGCTTTTAGCCCACAAGAGTACGAAGCCTTTCGCAAGTTTCTCCAAGAAGCTTGCGGCATACTGCTGGGTGACAATAAGCAATACTTAGTCAGCAGTCGTCTTGGCAAGCTCATGGCTCAAAAGAATCTGGGCAGCTTGACGGATCTGGTACGTGAAATAGAACGCAACCCTCGCGGCGGCCTGAAAGAGGCGGTGGTCGATGCCATGACCACCAATGAAACCCTGTGGTTTCGTGATGTGCATCCGTTCAACATCTTACAAGATCGCGTGCTGCCGGAGCTGGCTCCTAAATTAAAAGCTGAGCCGTTGAAAATATGGTCTGCCGCCTGCTCAACCGGGCAGGAACCCTACTCCATCTCCATGGTGATTGAAGAATTCCGCAAGAAAAACCCCAGCGCGTTACGAACGGGCGAGCGAATTTTGGGGACCGATATTTCACCAACGGCACTGAATGCGGCCCGTAGCGGCACCTATGAAATGCTGGCACTGGGGCGTGGTTTATCCAAAGATCGCCTGACCCAGCATTTCACCCAAACCGGAGAGGGGCGCTGGAAGGTCAACCCCAACATCCAAAAAAGGGTGGACTTCCGCTCCATCAATCTGCTGCACAGCTATTCCATGCTGGGGCGTTTTGATGTGGTGTTCTGTCGTAACGTATTGATTTACTTTTCTGCAGAACTCAAGCGCGACATTCTCAAGCGCATTCATGGAACCCTGAAGCCCGGAGGTTACTTGTTCCTCGGTGCCTCCGAAGCCCTATCTAACATGCCCGAACTCTATGAAATGGTGCAATGCCGACCAGGGATCATCTACCGGGCGAAATAACCCCTGACTCGATGGAGGTTTGCCATGGTCACTGAAAATGTGCACAACTATTACGAAAGCGAACTCAAGCGACTGATCGCTCACGACTCAAGGTTAAAAGACAAAAGCCGTGACTTTATTGAAGATGTCGCTTGCCTCACCCTAAATCAGCTTCCCGCCTTTTACGTACGTTTTGACGTAGACACCACCTTCTACATGTCCGAAGATGAAATCCTCAGTCTGCAAAAACGCCTTAAAGCCGCACTGGATCAGGCTGTTCAAAAGGTTGAGCAAAACCCCCACCCGGACCCGGAAAAATAGCCAGGGCGAAATTTCGCCTCCGCACTCCATTCGGGGTGCGGAATCCCGCACACCTCACTTGCGCCAGATCAAGATTTTAACCCCCTGCGACATCCGACCTCATAAAACCCCTGTAATTCCGCCTGGTTAAAAAGGCTGGCACACCTCTTGCTATAGTTATCCGGCGTTGATTAAAACGACGACGAAACCAAAAAAATAAACCAGGAGAATCTCTCTATGCGTTTCTTAACAAAAAATCTTTTGATTTCAAGCTGCTTGGGTGTGGCGCTGGCCACTGGTGCAGCCACCGCTCACGCTGACCGTAGCGACTGGCCACGCAGCATCACCGTGGGAACCGCCAGCCAGGGTGGTGTCTACTATGTTTATGGTGCGGGCTGGGCTAACATGGTCGGCGAGGCACTCGGCATTGGCGCAGGCGCTGAAGTCACCGGCGGCCCTGTACAAAACGCGACCTTGGTTCAAATGGGTGAGCACGCTTTTGGTATGGTCACAACTGGCCCTCTGGTTGAAGCCTTAGCAGGTCGCAGTGTGCTTGCCCCTGGCATGCCTCATGATGACGTGCGTGCGGTTTTCCCCATGTACCAAACCACCCTGCAAATCATCACGCTAGCCAGCTCTGGTATTGAGTCTGTTGCCGATCTTGACGGCAAAACTGTCGGCGTCGGCCCTGCAGGCGGTACTGCTGACATGTACCACCCTCAGCTGTTCCGCAAACTGGGCCTGAATGTCAGAACCCGTAACGGTGGTGCAGCCGACCAGGCCGGCCAGCTGCAGGACGGCCTGATTGATGCATTCGCCTTTGCCGCTGGCATGCCAATTTCTGCGTTCAGCCAGCTCGAAGCTCAGGCCAACGTCAACATCTTCTCTTATACTGAAGAAGAGTTTGCTCGCGTCGCAGCTGACTTCCCTGAGCTCAGCGGTGCTGCAATTCCTGCCTCGGTTTACACTTCGTTGAATGCCGATGTGCCAGCCGTGTCTCTGTGGAACTTTGCGATCACTCACAGAAACATCCCTGAGTCTTTGGTCTATGAAGTCACCAAAACCGTCATGGAAAACAACGAGCGCATGATGCAAATTCACGCCGCTTCGCGTGAGACTGTGCCCGAGAACTTCCGCTACAACACTTTTGTACCTTGGCACGCGGGTGCCGTACGCTGGTTTGAAGAAAACGGCTACGAAATCCCTGCCAACATGAAGGATTGATGCTTAGGAATTAAGCGACCACAGTACGCCGGTTTTTCCGGCGTACTTTTTCTTCCTCTTGAGCGAACTTTCAGACCATGACCGAAAAAACGCCTGCATCGACAGAAGCTGCGGTTGAAAAAATCGGCGCAGAAGGTGTCTCCGACATTCCACTCGGGCACAATGAGCGCGATTTAAGCGGCATTTTGGGCAAAGTCATTTTCTTTGTCTGTGTTTTTTATACCCTGCTGCACCTCTATGCACTGAACATTTCCCCCATTGAGACCTGGGCTTTCCGCATCATCCACGTGGCCGGCGGCCTGGTGGTGGGCTTTGCCCTGATCGCAGCCTACTCTTTGGATCGCCACAAACCCTCACATCCGCTGACGCCCTTAGAGTGGCTGGTACTGATCCCTACCGCAGGTGCTCTGCTTTATGCAACCGCCAGCATCGGTTATGTCTGGATTGCGCGTGAATTCATGGGACAGACCTTCCCCCCTGCCTGGATCCTGCAATATGCAGCTCAGGCACTGGCCGGTGGCACCCTGGCGTGCATTGTCAGCAGCTGGATTTGGAAGTCAGGCTATAACCAGCGTATTCACTGGGCAGACTGGTTGTTAATGCTGGCTTCGATTCTGGTTGCCGCTTACTTGCTATTTGTGCTCAACCGCTGGCGTTTAGCGGCAGGCACCCCAATGGTTGGGCAAACCGAGTTTCTGGTCGCCCTGGCAGGCGTTGCCATGATCATGGAACTGACTCGCCGCGTCGCGGGCATGGCCTTGATCGTGATCAC
>SKHR01000209.1 GCA_007116865.1 Marinospirillum sp.
GGTGACGTTGGTCACCACACCCTCGAGCTGCATGCCGGGCTTGAGGTCTTTCATCTCCTCAACGCCTTCTTTGAACTCAGCCGCTTTAAACTCCGGGCGAGGGTCTCGGCCGGGTTTTTCTAGCTCGCGCAGAATATCGCTGATGGTCGGCACACCAAACTTGTCATCGGTGAAATCAGCGGGGTTGAGCTTTTTCAAGAAGACGCTATCGCCAATCAGGCTTTCCAGTGCCTTGTGATGTGACTGAGCGATGCGTTCAACCAGTGGATAGGCTTCCGGGTGAACGGCGGAGGCATCCAGTGGGTTATCGCCTTTCATGATGCGCAAGAAACCGGCGCACTGCTCGTAGGCTTTGGGGCCAAGCCGACTGACCTTGAGCAACTCTTTGCGTGATTTAAAAGCACCAGAGGCATCCCGCCAGGCGACAATGTTTTCGGCCAGCGTGGTATTCAAGCCGGAGGTGCGCGCCAAGAGGGGGGCAGAGGCGGTATTGAGATCAACGCCGACGCTGTTCACACAGTCTTCAACGACGGCATCCAGCGAGCGGGCCAGCTCCAGTTGTGAAACATCATGCTGGTATTGGCCGACACCGATGGATTTGGGGTCAATTTTGACCAGCTCGGCCAGTGGATCTTGCAGGCGGCGGGCAATGGAGACTGCGCCGCGAATGGTCACATCCAGATCGGGGAATTCTCTGGCCGCAAAGGCAGAGGCAGAGTAAATCGAAGCGCCTGCTTCATTGACCAGTACCTTGTGCAGGGGACGAGCGGTTTTGCCTTGGGTCAGGCGAATCAGCTCTGCGGCCAAACGATCGGTTTCACGGCTGGCGGTGCCATTGCCGATTGCGATAAGTTCGATCTGATGTTTTTGACACAAGGCGGCCAGAACCTGCAGGGCTTCCTGCCAGCGATTTTGCGGCGCATGGGGGTAAATGGTGGCGTGATCCAAAAGCTTGCCGGTGGCATCGACCGCCGCCACCTTAACCCCGGTGCGCAAGCCAGGATCGAGCCCCAGGGTCGGGCGAGGGCCAGCCGGGGCCGCTAAGAGCAGGTCTTTCAGGTTGGCAGCAAAAACCTGGATGGCGGCTTCTTCTGCCTGCTCGCGCAAGCGGTTGAGCAGCTCGGTTTCCAGGCGGGTATAGAGTTTGACCCGCCAGGTCCAACGCACCACCTCAAGCAGCCAGCGATCAGCAGGGCGTTTGTGATCTTCAATGTTGAAACGTTCAGCAATGACAGCCTCCGCTGGATGGCTGGTCAAGTCCTCTTCATTGGGCAGCCGAATGCTTAACGACAAGAAACCCTCGTTGCGGCCACGAAACATCGCCAGAGCGCGGTGAGAAGGTGTGGTTTTGAGGGCTTCATCGTGCTCAAAATAATCTCTGAACTTACTGCCGGCCTCTTCCTGACCAGGCATCAGGCGACTGCAAAGCAGGCCTTCACTCCAGAGCTGGTGGCGCAGTTGGCCGGCCAGTTCGGCTTCTTCAGAGAAGCGCTCCATCAAAATCTGTTTGGCACCATCGAGCACAGCTTTGGCATCAGCAAACCCTGCCTCGGTGTTGATGTACGTCTCGGCCAGGGCTTGTGGTTCTTGTGTCGGATCGGTGAGCAGTGCATCGGCCAGTGGCTCGATGCCCGCTTCGCGTGCAATCTGTGCCTTGGTACGGCGCTTGGGTTTGTAGGGAAGGTAAAGGTCTTCCAGGCGCTGTTTGGATTCGGCCAGTTCGATTTGGCTTTTCAGGCTATCGGTGAGCTTGCCTTGTTCTTCGATTGAGGCCAGTACACTGGTGCGGCGTTCTTCGAGTTCGCGCAGATAACGCAGGCGCTCATCCAGATGGCGTAGTTGGGTATCATCCAGTGCCCCAGTGACTTCTTTACGGTAACGGGCAATGAAGGGGACGGTGGCACCTTCGTCGAGTAGAGCAATAGAGGCTTGTACTTGTGCATCACGAACTTGCAGTTCGCTGGCAATGCGCTGAGCAATAGAGGGGAGCATGAGAATCCTTGTTTCAGCGGGAATACTGCCCTTTGGCCAGGCCGTAGGCATTCACCGCTTTACGATTGTGCTGATTATTATGGCGCTGATCATGCAGGCTTTGACGGACTTCCTGAGCGCGCTGTTGCAGGGTTTCGCTCAGGCTGTCCAGCTGCTGAAATAAAGCCGTGACCTGTTTGACCTCGGCTTCTTTCCAGGGGTAGGAAAAAAGTGTTTTCAGATGCTCGCTGCGTGCAGTCATCCACTGATCGACTTCACTGACTTCTTCGTTTTCAAGTCGATCGAGGCTGTCCAGCAGTTGCTCACTCAAGGCAATGGCTTGCTTGAGTGAATCCAGCGCCTGAGAAAAGTCGGTGGTCATGAATTGCCGTTATTTTCCGCCTGGTCGGCAGCAATTTGCCGCTCCAGGTCTTCACGAAACTGGCGCGCTTCGGGGCCGACTTCTGTCCAGGCGTCTTTGACCGGGGTGATCAGCTGGATACATTCTTCGACCAGAGCGGTTTCTTTTCCGGCCTTGGCACTGCCGAGCTGGCGGCCAATATATTCGTACAGATTATCCAGATTGGCGGCCATTTCAGGGTCAAGATCGTGGCGCAGTGAGATGCGCAGTTCATTGACACCCGCTTGAGCTTTGGTCAGCCATTTGTTCATGGATGCGCTGTCATCCCGCTCAATGGCGCTGATGCCATCTTGCATATGAGAGACAATGGCAGAGAAGAGCATTTCAATCAGCTTGTGAGGATCAGCTTCTTCAACTTCGGTTTGCAGATGTTTGTTATTGCTGATCTGCGAGGAATACATCTGGGCAGCCAGCTGCTGTTGACGAAGGGTGGTGGCTTTACGCATCAAGTCATCCTCTAACCATGAGAGAGACCCCGCCGAAGCGGGGTTTTATGAGGACTTTACCAGTAAACCCTTTTTTACAGCAAGCCTAAGATCGCCTGAGAGGAGGCGTTAGCCTGACTCAATGAAGCAATACCAGCCTGCTGCAGTACCTGCTGTTTAGACAGATTGGAGGTTTCAACCGCGAAGTCGGCATCCTGAATCCGGCTGCGTGCGGCCTGCAGGTTTTCAGAATAGATCTGGTTGCCAGAAATGACCGCTTCGAAGCGGTTCATGACCGCACCGAAAGTAGCACGCAGTTCGGAAACAGCATCAATGCCCAGTCGGGTTGAGCTGATTGCACTTCGTGCATCGCTAACATTGCTAATATCAATGGCACCGAGCCCATTGAGGCCCGCAGACATGATTCTTGAAAAAAGTTCTTGGGCTTCACCAGCAAGCACACGTGCCACGCCGCCGCTCAAAGCAAGATCAATGCGTGAATTATCTTCATTCTTGAAGCCAACCTGGAAGGTGATATCCCGAGCAGCAGAGTTTAGAATCGGCATGCCGTTGAACTCAGTCACACTGATGATTCGAGCGATTTCCTGAGTGAGCTGATCAACTTCTTTTTGCAGGCCCCGGCGAGCAGCAGTGTCATAGGTGCCGTTAGCTGACTGAATGGCTAGCTCATTGATTCGCTGTAGGTTTTGGCCGATTTGATCCAGTGCCCCTTCAGCCGTTTGGGCCATGGAAATGCCATCATTAGCATTGCGAGTAGCCATGTTCAAACCACGGATATCCTTGGTTTGGGACTGGGCCAGATATAAACCAGCGGCATCGTCCTTGGCTGAGTTGACACGAAGGCCAGTGGAAAGCCGCTGGAAAGTGGTTGCCTGCTGACTTTGAGTCGTCTGCAGGTTGCGGGTCGCGTTAAGCGCCGCAATATTGGTGTTTAGTACCAGAGACATTTTCAGGCTCCTTGGTTTGGTAAAGTCTTCATGGCAGGCTTGCCGTTAGCGGCAAGCCTTTGCCGTTTTATGATAAAGCGGCAATTTTTGCCGTTTTATCCGTGCCTCATAAGCATTCACCAAGGAGGATGCAATCGGTGTGCCAAGTGTTTAGTTGTCTCCCAGTATTTTTTCTGCTTCTTCTTTGATTTCATCCCAGGCTTCTTTGACTGGCTTCATCAGGTTCATGACTTCGTTGATTGCTTCTCCGTTAGGTGAGGAACCGGCCTGAGCAAGTCTGCGTCCCATATAGTCGTACAGGCTGTTTAGAGTGATCGCGACTTCTTGTCCTTTCTCAAAGTCCAAGGAGGTTCTAAGTTCCGTGATGATTCGTTGCGCGCGAGAAACATGTTGAGCAAAGGCTAAATCATCTTTGCGTTCAAGATCACCTTTTGCGGCAGACAGATGGCCTAAAGCTGCCTCCATAAGCATTTGAATGAGGCGATGTGGGCTGGCTTCATTGACTTCAGCTTCGCGGCTAGTTCCTTGCATATACTGTGCAATGCCGCGCAAGGGCTTTTTGTAGACCATGGATTACTCCTGAAAATAAAAAAAAGGGTACCCAAAGGATACCCAGATTTTGAATGACATCAAGGCTTATCGTCCAGGGCGTGTATACCCAGGAAGGCTTGATAGTTGCTGACCTAAATAAGACCCAGTTGAGTTAAAGTTAGCAATAAGTCCCTCAACAGAGTTAAATTGCCGGTAGAGGCGTTCTTCAAGTAAGTCTAAACGCATATTGGTTGAATCTATGCGGTCATCAATACGGCGCACCTCAGACTGTAGTCCCTCACGGCGGATTTGAATCAGGCCTTTTGATAGTTGGCCGTTTTGAGTGGTAGTAGTGGTTAACTGTTGAGCCAAATCAGCAAAGCGCGCGGCATAGCCATTTGCTCCGTCATCATCTTCACGTGCGCCTAAAATGAAAGCAACTCGATCGAAGTCATCATTCAGCGCTTGGGTCAGTTTTGCAGAATTTGTCTGCAGAGTACCATTTCTTGAGCTGGTGGCCTGCCCAGGCTCAAAGTTACGATCGACGTAGGTCTCGATTCCAATCATGCTGAGCAGGTTGGCAGGATCGTCACCTGTTGGAGTGAAAAGTTCTCGACGCAGCTGATCCTCAATACTGCGAACAGTGTTGTCACCCGCTAAAGCTCCTTTTTTCGCTTCATTCAAATGAATGATCAGGTCGTTGTAGGCTTTGACAAACTTATCGATATTATCTCTGATCGCTTTGTCATCGCGGCTTACTTGCAGTGATGACGTGCGGTTAGCTTCAGATAAGCTTCCAGCACCTTGAGTCAGTGTGATATCGACACCTGTAATCACATTCGTGAAGGTGTTTGTGCTGCTGGTGGCCATGATGCCATCGATTTCGATGCGAGCATTCAATTCAGTTGGATCATCGTTGTAATTTTTGTTACCGGATATTCCGTCAACCTCAAAAACACCATCAGCGCCTGTTTCCTTGGCATTTAGTACTAGAAAACGGTTCCCGTCCCCATCATTGATGATATTTGCAGAAAGTGTATCCCGAAGACCAGGATGCTTATTGATTTCTGAGCGGAGTCGGTCTAGATCCCAGGGTTGTCCGTTTTTTGGACCGATTTTCTCGCCATTAATCTCAATTTCATTTTCTAGACGAAAATTCTCATCCAAGGCATCACTAGTAAAACGAAAATTGCGAGCCTCTGAGTGTACGGTGACGTTATAATTGCCATTGGTTGCGCCAGCAAGATGATCCGCTTTAGCTGTGAAGGCTCGGTCATTTCCGGACTGAGCAGATAGTTGCTGAAACTTATCCATGCCGCGCAGGTCGCGCATTGCATCACGCACAGAGTTCAGTCGGCTTGCCATTTGGCCATAAGCACTGATTTGTGCTTGCGTTTGTGCCCGTTGCGACTGTAAGCGCTTTAAAGGCGCCGCCTCCGCTTGAACCGTTGCTTTAATTATCTGATCAACGGGCAAGCCTGAACCAACGCCACTAAATCCAATGTTACTCATAGATCACCTCTTATGGATGCAGTCTTTTAAACTACATCTCAAGAAACCTTGGTTGAAAAAAAGTTCGTTTCACCCTGCATAAGCTTTGCCCGACGTGAAAGGACTTCTTCCGAAGGATACTGTCGAATCACTTCGTCTGTTTTGGTATTTAACACACGTACAATCAAGTCTTCGGTTTTATCATGCAGCTCAAAGCGCAGCGCTCGATTGTATGAATAGAGCGCACTGTTGATCTCATCGAGGACTTCCTTGAGCTCTGTTGCAGACATAGAGGCTACTTTTTCTGCAATAGGATCGGCTTCTTTTTCTGCGGCACGCTCTTGAGAGCCAGTCTGTGGCGGTTGTGCAGGGTTTCCCGCTGCTTGGGGGGAAGACTGGTTTTGAGCCGAGGTGTTGGCTTCTGTTTCTGTCACTGGCCGAGATGAATCGGCAGCACTGGTAGTTTTCCCAACTTGACGCACAGAAGGCGCAGCTCTATCCACCAGCTGGCTAGTAAATGCGTTGGATGTGATTTCTGTGGACATGTCTGTCACCTCACTGGTGTTCAGATGAACTATAGATTATCTCATTCTAGGATATCGGCAACTTTCATACCAACTTTAGCGCTTGAAATAAAAAAGCCGGAGCGTTTGCTCCGGCTTAGGTTTACGTCTAAGGCTTCGGGTTTGATTACAGCAGACCCAGCACTGCCTGAGAAGAGGCGTTGGCCTGACCCAGAGCAGCAATACCCGCCTGCTGAAGAACCTGCAGTTTTGCCAAGTTGGCAGTTTCGACTGCAAAGTCAGCATCCTGAATCCGGCTACGAGCTGCTTGCAAGTTCTCAGAGTAAGTCTGGTTGCCCGCGATAACAGCTTCGAAACGGTTTTGGACCGCACCGAAAGTTGCACGCAATTCAGAAATCTGATCAATCGCATCACGAGTCAAGGTGATCGCTTTTTGAGCGGCCGACTGGGTCGAAATATTAACCGCACAAGTTGCAGTCAGCTTGTTTTCCGCTTTCAAAATCCCAGACAGTGCGTTACCTGCTTGGATACCTTTGTCGCCTGCGATACCGCCAGACAGAATGCCAGCACTGATTTGTGAGCTTGCCGAGTTCTGGAAGCCAATCTGCAGTGTCAGATCAACCGCGTCTGAGTTGAGCAGTTTTTGGCCGTTAAACTCAGTGGTTTCATAAATCCGCGCGATTTCTTGAGTGAGCTCGTTCACCTCTTTTTGCAAACCAGCACGAGCCGCAGTGTTGTATGTGCCGTTAGCAGACTGAATGGCAAGCTCATTGATACGTTGCAGGTTTGCTGCAATCTGATCAAGAGCCCCTTCAGCGGTTTGAGCCATCGAAATGCCGTCACCAGCATTACGGGTGGCCATTGCTAAGCCGCGAATATCTTTTGTTTGTGATTGAGCCAAGTACAGGCCGCCAGCATCGTCTTTTGCAGAGTTGACGCGCAGACCAGTTGACAGGCGCTGGAACACTTGAGCTTGCTGAGATTGTGTTGCTTGTAAGTTGCGCTGGCCGTTAATGGAGGCAACGTTAGTGTTAATTACGAGAGACATGGCTTTTCTCCATCGGGTTGGACATGTTTTTTGTCTACACCCTAGTTATCGACGTCCCCGAAAAAACCTTTAGCACTTTTCTTCACTTTTTAATAAATCAATCAGAGCAGCATGCAGTTCGCTTGCCTTGGCGCTGACTTCAGAAGCGCTGCTAGCTGAAGGTTTAGGTAAGAACAGACAGTTTTCTTCCTCACTTTCTGAAGTGCAAATAAGGTCTAAGCTGCGTTCCTGCTGAGCCCAGCATTCAAGTAACGGCTTTTGATGGATGTATAACACTGTTTTGCTAGGGGTGAACTGCTTGATACCCTCGGCTAGCTTTGAAGCACGCCCTTTTTCTTCTCCAATAAAAACATACACATCAGCATTTGCTCTAGCCAGCTCGATAAGGTGCGGCATGCTGGAGGTCTCAGCAAACAGCTCAATGATGAAGCTCGCGGCTTTGAGTTTTTCTTGATCCTTTAGGTGGTTTAGGTAAAAACCCATTGTACCGATTAGGGACTGCGAGTCAGCCCCAAAAAACAATGGAACGATCAAAACTCGAAGCTGCTGGTTGAACATCGGATGCCAAGGGACAGAACAGCGATAGTCGGGCAGACTTCCACTTTCTCTCAGCTCCAAAGATCGGTTAAAAGCAGGGTCAGCCGTTAAAAGATTGAACCATTTCTCTAGGAAAAGTGGCCTCTCTTTTTTTCGTTGTGACTGCTTGTTTTGATGGATCAAGCTTTGAGAAGCAACTGTAGCATAAGGAGTCCAGTGCAACCGATAACCTTTCAGCTGTAACTCCAGCCCTAAATCTGCCAAATAGAAATAATTGGGTAACAGCTTGTTGAAACCTGAGACTTGCTCAAATGCAGTGCGTCGGATGAGCACACAAGCAGGATTCAAGGCGCTAAAGTTTTGATCACACCAAGCACGTGGCAGGCTTGAAAGATCCTGCTCAAGATGAAAATCACGATACAGGTCGTCAACATCTCCATTCATACCAAGGATCTGCCCAGCACTGATTACACGTGCTTTGGGAGAAACCAGTCTTGGTCCGATCATGGCGACTTCAGGTTTTAATTGATGTTGTACCAAGCGCAGTAACCAGCTGCTTTGAACGAAATGTGTGTCGGACTCAATTAAACAGAACCAGTCTGCCGTTGAGCAAGCAGCGATCATAAGGTTGATCGCTTCTTGAGTTGTCAGATCCTCAGAAACCACATGAAGAAAAACATGGTCAAATTTTTCAACGTCTGTGATCAGTCCATCATAAATCGCTTTTGGGCAGGCTAAATGAAGCTGATAGTTCTGGTAATCAGTGGTGTTGATCAAAGAGTTAATGCAGTCTAATACCGCTTCGTGCCAAATGAGTATAGGCATCAAGATGGCAACGCTGGGTTGAGACTGTAGCTCAAAAACGGTCTGATAAGTGCCGGACTTTAAACCCGGCAAGACATTGAAACTATTTAGCTTAAACCCACAGCGATCAAGATGATTTTCACGCACATTTATTGAACAAGCCTCTACCTCAGGCGAGTGGAAAGCCTGATCTAAAACAGGGCTTCGGTGGCTGGTCACAAAAGGGATGTGACCTATCGCAGGTAACTGCATCCGCTCGGCGATACGCAATAATGCATCTTCCGTTTGCACGTAAGGCAAATCAGTGAAACCACCCAGGGCAAGCAAAGCATCACGGCGAAAAGCTACGACGTTGCCAGTATA